>NZ_JBHJTF010000051.1:0-31022 GCF_042267565.1 Lysinibacillus sp. NPDC056232
TGGCAAAGAGGTCACACCCGTTCCCATACCGAACACGGAAGTTAAGCTCTTTAGCGCCGATGGTAGTTGGGGGCTTCCCCCTGTGAGAGTAGGACATCGCTAGGCACTTAAAAAGTCGAGGATTTATTCCTCGGCTTTTTTTGTTTTATAACATAATAAAAAAAGGCTCTTTTCGAAAAGATTGTTGCTATTCAACTAACGGTGCAGTTTAATTGAAGAAGGAAAATAATTGTTTTACATAGAAGTAAATAAAATGTCTTAAAAAATAATGGGGTGTATAAACGGTGATTATTATTAGAAATCTAAAAAAAGTGAATTTGATTTTTTGATATAAAAGTAGCAAAGGGGATATTAAATGGTAAGTAAAATAGAATTATACGAAAAAGAGTCTCAGGAATTCAAACCTTTTAAACACTTTATTTCACGCATTCAAGTAATGCGGAAAGAATCCAGCTATGGGGCTGAAGTTGCCTCAAAATGGTCTGATATTTTAAACCAAACTCTTGTAGATGAAACTTACCCAGTGATACATCCAATTGGTCAGGAGACATTCTCGTTATATGCAGAGTTCACGACTGGGGTATTTGAGTATACCTTAGACATAGACGGGGCTACTACATTTATAAAAGAAAAAAACATTAAACCCATAAAGACTTCTCCATCGAATATAATTGAAGCTGTTGACCAAGGTAACATAAATAAAGACCCAAACCGAATAAAACCCAATCATAAAAATCCTGTAATGGTACTTCAGAGTCGATATTTAACCAACAACAAACCTTATTGTATCAATGGAAACCATCGTATATTTGAAGCATATAGAAATAATGATGAACAAATAGAAGTTTATGTTTTTAAAGATTTGGAGTTTGTTCCTTTCTTTTATGACGTTCTAAGTAAAGCAACATATTTTTTAGAAATTGATTACCATAATGTAGTTAATGATAAAAGATATTTATTGCATAACGAAAATGGTGCATTTGCAAATGAATTTAAGTAGATACGTTTATTCAACTAACGGGGTGCTTTAGTTGAATAAGGATTTACGAAAAATCAAAATATAAAGATCAAGTTAATCTACAAAATGTGCAGGATTAACTTGGTCTTTATGTATTAACAGCACCAATCTATCCGCTTAACCGAGAGTACCCTCATAAGTGAACCCATAATTGCTATATACTACCCCATCGACAACCCCACATGCCGCCACGTTGCACTACGCTTTCGCACAAAAATATCCTGACGCTACCGCTACGTTGCACTACCTTTCGAGCAAAAAATATCTGCTGCCCCCAGAAAAGCACCCAGTCGAAACAGAAATCAACCCTACGTTAAGGTGAAGAGCATTTCATTAATAAATCATACATACTAAATGAAGAATCTCAAGGTATAATGAAACTCATAAGAGGAAAAATTATTGGATACAAGATCGAAAGGAAGAAAGAATTGGGAAAAAAACAAATTTGGTATGAAGTAGAAGAAAACGAGTCAATTGAAGATTGTTTGGCAAGAATGCGTCGAGATGGTTATATGGCAGTGGGAAGAAAAGAAGAACCGATTTTTCACTTAGTCAATGGAGAACCAACGTATTTACGTCAAAAAATACAATTTAAAGCGATGAACTGGCAAGATTCTTAGTGAATTTGACTAAAATCCGAACGTTTGCAAATGACTAAAATAAATTGTTCGCATTTTTGCATTGACGATAGCGGAATGACTTGTTAAAATATGAGAAGGAAAAACAAATAAATCCCACATATATGCTAGAGGATTGGCTCTAGTGTCTCTACCCGGCACCGTAAATGCTGGACTATGCGGGAAAGCACTTTTGGCATGTTACGGGAAGGTTTGTGTGCAGAAATGTACATTTGCATATTCTTTTCATAATAAGTCCTCAAGTAAGCTGCTTTCACGTGTATGGTAGGGAGTAGTTTATTTGAGGATTTTCTTTGTTATAAAAAGTAAAGATTGCAATAGCTATATGAGAAATCATTTTTCTAACGTTAAGAAGGAGCGACAATCATGAATCCGAAAATCGGTGTCATTATGGGGAGTTCAAGTGACTGGGAAACAATGAAACATGCATGTGATATTTTAGATGAATTACAAGTATCGTACGAGAAAAAGGTTGTGTCTGCACATCGGACTCCTGATTTAATGTTTGAGTATGCAGAATCAGCACGTGAGCGAGGTATTCAAGTAATTATTGCTGGTGCAGGTGGAGCTGCGCACTTACCTGGAATGGTAGCAGCTAAAACAACGTTACCAGTAATCGGTGTACCTGTACAATCTCGTGCTCTTAACGGTCTTGATTCTCTATTATCAATCGTTCAAATGCCTGGTGGTGTACCTGTAGCAACAGTAGCGATTGGCAAAGCGGGAGCGACGAATGCAGGCTTGCTAGCAGCGCAAATTTTATCGACAACAGATGCGGAGCTTGCTAATAAACTAGATGCTAGACGTGAAGCCACGAAGCAACAAGTACTGGAAAGCACAGGTGACTTAGTGTGACAAAGATCATTTATCCAGGGCAGACGATAGGCATTATCGGAGGAGGGCAGCTTGGCCGTATGATGGCACTTGCTGCTAAAGAAGCAGGCTTTAAAATCGCCGTTCTTGAACCATCAATGGATTCACCAGGTGGACAGGTTGCGGATGTACGTATTGTAGCACCATATGATGATGAGGCAGCTTTAGAAGAACTTGCCGAGGTAAGTGACGTTATAACGTATGAGTTTGAAAACATCGATTATGATGGCTTAAAACGTTTAACACAAATGGCTTACGTTCCACAAGGAGCAGAGCTAGTACGCATTACACAAAACCGTGTGACTGAGAAAGAAGCGATTGTGAACGCAGGTTGTCCGGTAGCTCCTTATTTGGTTGTAAATACATATGAAGAATTACTAGCCAATATCGATAGGATTAGTTATCCTTGTATAGTCAAAACAGCAAGAGGTGGTTACGATGGCAAGGGGCAGCAGCTTTTAAAATCTGCGGAAGACCTATCGTTAGCAAAAGGGCTTTTCTCTCACTCACAATGTATTGTTGAGGGATTTGTACCTTTCGTTAAAGAGGTATCTGTCATTGTACAAAGAAACGGTGATGGTGAATCATATTGTCAGCCAGTTGGAGAAAATATTCATGTTCATCATATTTTACATGAAACGATTGTGCCAGCTCGTATAAAAGAGGAAACAGCACAGGCTGCAGAGCGCGAGGCCTTGAAAATTGCTGATTACTTAAATTTAGTGGGCACATTAGCTGTAGAAATGTTTGTATTAGAAGATGGTGGAATTGTTATTAATGAATTAGCACCAAGACCTCATAATTCAGGTCACTATTCAATAGAAGCATGTAATGTTTCTCAGTTCCATCAGCATATACGCGCTGTTTGTGGTTGGCCATTACGTAAACCACAACTTTGGGCACCATCTATTATGATAAATGTTTTAGGGCAGCATGTCATGCCACTTAGTAACTCAATTGCTAAATATCCTGAATGGTCTATACATCTTTATGGGAAAGCTGAAGCTAAGGTGAACCGTAAGATGGGCCACGTAACGATTATGACAAAAAACTTAGAAGAAACACTACAACAAATCGAGAGTTCTGGCATTTGGTCAGAATAGAAGGAGAAACGCAATGATCGAACGTTACACAAGACCCGAAATGGGCGCAATTTGGACAGAACAAAATAAATATCAAGCTTGGCTAGAGGTTGAAATTTTAGCATGTGAGGCTTGGGCAGAATTAGGCGACATTCCAAAAGAAGATGTAGCTAAAATCCGTGAAAATGCTTCATTTGATGTGAATCGTATTTTAGAGATTGAGCAAGAAACACGTCATGATGTTGTAGCATTCACTCGTGCCGTATCTGAAACACTTGGCGAAGAGCGAAAATGGGTGCACTATGGTTTAACTTCAACGGACGTAGTTGATACAGCCCTTTCTTTTTTAATTAAACAAGCGAATGATATTTTACGTAAAGACATCATGAATTTCATTGACATTATAGCAGCGAAAGCGAAAGAGTATAAGCATACGGTCATGATGGGACGTACACATGGTGTTCATGCTGAGCCAACAACTTTCGGTTTAAAATTAGCTTTATGGTATGAAGAAATGAAGCGTAACTTAGAACGCTTTGAAGCAGCAGCAAAAGTAATTGAAACAGGAAAAATGTCTGGCGCAGTAGGAACATATGCCAATATCGATCCTCGAGTTGAGCAATATGTATGCGATAAATTAGGACTTACAGCATCACCTATCTCAACACAAACATTACAACGTGATCGCCATGCACAGTATTTTGGGGCGTTGGCATTAATCGCAACATCAATAGAGAAATTTGCAACAGAGATTCGCGGCTTGCAAAAATCTGAAACACGTGAAGTTGAGGAAGGATTTGCAAAAGGACAAAAAGGCTCGTCAGCGATGCCTCATAAACGTAATCCAATCGGATCTGAAAACATGGTTGGTATGTCACGTTTAATGCGTGGCTATATGGTAACGGCTTATGAAAACGTAGCATTATGGCATGAGCGTGATATTTCACATTCATCTGCAGAACGTGTTATTTTACCGGATGCAACGATTACACTTAACTATATGTTAAATCGCTTCGGTAACATTGTGAAAAACTTAACAGTATTCCCTGAAAACATGAAACGTAATATGGGTCGCACTTTTGGTCTAATTTACTCTCAACGTATCTTATTAGCACTTATCGATAAAGGGTTAGTGCGTGAGGAAGCGTATGATACGGTACAACCTTTAGCGATGCAGGCGTGGGACGAGCAAGTTCAGTTCCGTACGTTAGTCGATGCAAGTGAAAAAATTACATCGTATTTAACGAAGGAAGAGTTAGATGATTGTTTTGACTACAACTACCATTTACAGCATGTAGATATGATTTTTAAGCGTCTTGGACTTAACTAAGTAGAGTCACTAGCGGATGTTACAGAATTGAATCGTTACGTACGATTCAATTCTGAACAATACGCGTGTATTTCATAATATCAGGGGGAGTAACGAAATGACTACAGGTCAACTTTTGTATGAAGGTAAAGCAAAAAAATTGTATACAACAGAGGAGCCAAATGTGTTACTCGTTGAATACAAGGATAGTGCAACAGCATTTAATGGTGAGAAAAAAGAAGAAATTGAAGGTAAAGGCGTATTAAACAATCGCATTACCTCTCTAATTTTCGAAAAATTACAAGCAAACGGAATTGCGTCACATTTCGTAAAACAATTATCTGATACGCAGCAGCTTGTAAAAAAGGTAGATATTATTCCAATAGAGGTCGTAGTTCGTAATATAGCAGCAGGTAGCTTAGCGAAACGTCTTGGCTTGGAGGAAGGTACACCATTAAAACGCTCAATCGTTGAGTTTTATTATAAAGACGATGAACTAGGCGATCCGCTCATTTCAACGGAGCATATTGACGTACTTGATCTTGCAACACCTGAGGAAGTGACAGCCATTTATAATGGTGCACTTGCAGTTAACGAAGTTTTGCATCCTATATTTGCAGATGTCAACGTTACACTAATTGACTTTAAATTAGAGTTCGGACGTGACAATGATGGAAATGTACTGCTGGCAGATGAAATATCACCAGATACATGCAGACTTTGGGATGCAACTACAAAGCAAAAGTTAGACAAAGATGTCTTTCGTAGAGACCTTGGTAATTTAACTGAAGTTTATACTATTATACTTTCTAGACTCGGAGGCAAATAACAATGAAAAAAGTTAAAATTTACGTAACATTACGCGAGAGCATTCTTGATCCACAAGGTTCAGCTGTACAAGGTTCTTTAGTGAAAATGGGTTACGCTGAAGTAGAAGATTTACGTATCGGTAAATATCTTGAACTAGCAATTAAAGATACAGAACGTGATATTGATACTCTAGTAAAAGAAATGTGTGAAAAGGTTTTAACTAACGTTGTAATCGAAGACTACCGTTACGAAGTCGAGGAGGCTAACTAATCATGAAATTCGCAGTACTCGTTTTCCCTGGGTCAAACTGTGATATCGATATGTATCATGCGATTAAAGACGAGCTAGGTGAAGAAGTAGAATATGTATGGCATACAGCAACAGATTTAAGTGGCTTTGATGGTATTTTAGTACCGGGAGGCTTCTCATACGGGGATTACCTTCGCTGTGGTGCGATGGCAAATCAATCTAATATTATGGCAGAGGTCAAGAAGGCAGCAGATGCTGGGAAGCCAGTATTAGGGGTATGTAATGGATTCCAAATCCTAACTGAAGCAGGTTTATTACCAGGTGCATTACTTCGAAACAAAAATTTGAAATTCATGTGCCGCACAATCCAACTTAAAGTTGAAAACAATAATACATTATTCACAAACCAATATGAGCAAGGTCAAATGATCAATATTCCAATCGCACATGGTGAAGGTAACTACTACTGTGACGAGGAAACTTTACAACAATTAAAAGATAACAATCAAATCGTGTTTACATATTCAGGCGAAAATCCAAACGGTTCTTTAGAAGATATCGCAGGGATTACAAACGAGCGCGGCAATGTACTAGGTATGATGCCTCACCCAGAGCGAGCTGTTGATGCACTGGTGGGCGGAGCAGACGGTCTAGCAGTATTTAAATCAATTGTGAAGCAGTGGAGGGAAAATCATGTCAACAACTAAGTTTGAGCCAACAACACAGCAAATTAAAGATCAAAAGCTATACGCTGGTATGGGGATGTCAGACGAAGAATTTGCAATGGTAGAAGGTATTATAGGGCGTCTACCAAACTGGACAGAGACAGGACTTTTCTCAGTAATGTGGTCTGAGCACTGCTCATACAAAAATTCAAAACCCGTGTTACGTAAATTCCCTACGGAGGGTCCACAAGTTTTACAAGGTCCAGGTGAAGGTGCTGGCATCGTAGACATTGGTGACGAACAAGCAGTTGTATTTAAAATGGAATCGCATAACCATCCATCAGCAATTGAGCCTTATCAAGGTGCTGCCACAGGTGTTGGTGGTATTATCCGTGACGTTTTCTCAATGGGTGCACGTCCAATTGCGATGCTGAACTCACTACGCTTTGGCGAATTAAAATCAGCGCGTGGAAAATATTTATTTGAAGAAGTAGTTGCTGGTATTGCAGGTTACGGTAACTGTATCGGGATTCCAACAGTAGGTGGCGAGATTCAATTCGATCCATGCTATGAAGGTAATCCATTAGTTAATGCAATGTGTGTAGGTTTAATTGACCACAAAGATATTCAACGTGGAATTGCAGCTGGTGTAGGGAATACAGTCATGTATGTTGGCGCTAAAACAGGTCGTGACGGTATCCATGGTGCAACATTTGCCTCTGAGGAGTTAACAGAAGAGTCTGAGAACCAACGTCCGGCAGTACAAGTAGGAGATCCATTTATGGAGAAACTTTTACTTGAAGCATGTTTAGAAGTTGTAAAATCGGACGCTCTAGTAGGTATTCAAGATATGGGGGCTGCTGGTCTTACTTCTTCATCAGCAGAAATGGCTTCTAAAGCTGGTTCTGGTGTAGAAATGAACTTAGATTTAGTACCTCAACGTGAAACAGGCATGACAGCATATGAAATGATGCTATCTGAATCTCAGGAGCGTATGCTACTTGTTGTGAAAAAAGGTCGCGAAGATGAAATTAAAGCGATTTTCGATAAATATGATTTAGATGCTGTGGCAATTGGTCGAGTGACTGATGATAAAATGCTTCGCCTTTTACATAACGGTGAAGTTGTAGCGGAAGTACCTGCTGATGCACTTGCAGAAGATGCACCAGTTTATCATAAACCATCTGCGGAACCTGCTTACTATGCTGAGTTCCAGGCGATGGAAAACACAGAACCGATGGTAACAGATTACAAAGAAACATTAAATGCACTTTTAAAAGCACCAACAGTTGCTTCAAAAGAGTGGGTTTACGATCAATATGATTATCAAGTTCGTACATCAACAGTCGTTGCTCCAGGTTCTGATGCAGCCGTTATCCGCGTTCGTGGTACGAACAAAGGATTAGCGATGACTACAGACTGTAACTCTCGTTATATTTTCCTAGATCCAGAAGTAGGCGGTGCCATTGCTGTAGCAGAGGCGGCTCGTAATATCGTAGCATCTGGTGGTACACCATTAGCGATTACTGACTGCTTAAACTTCGGTAATCCTGAGAAACCAGAAATCTTCTGGCAAATTGAAAAATCAGCTGATGGTATTTCAGCCGCTTGTACAGCACTGAATTCACCAGTAATCGGCGGGAACGTGTCTCTTTATAACGAGCGTTCTGGTGAAGCGGTTTACCCAACACCAACAATCGGTATGGTTGGACTAATTGACGATTTAGCACATGTGACAACTCAAGAAGTAAAAGCTGCTGGTGATGTAGTATTTGTGATCGGCGATACAAAAACTGAATTCGGTGGTTCGGAGCTTCAAAAATTATTAAATAATGGGGTTATTTCAGGGAAAGCACCAGCGATTGACCTACAGATTGAAGCTGCACGTCAACAAGCATTGCTTCAAGCAATTAAAGCAGGAATCGTACAGTCTGCACATGATGTAGCAGAAGGTGGTCTTGCAGTGGCTCTTGCTGAAACAACATTTGGCGTTAATGGCTTAGGTCTTGATGTGACATTAACAGGCTCTGCTACAACAGCATTATTCAGTGAAACACAATCTCGTTTCGTTGTAACAGTGAAAGAAGAAAATGCAGCTGCATTTGTAGAAATTGTAAAAGACGCAAAGAAAATCGGTGTCGTAACAAACGATGCGCTTGTTAAAATCAACGGTGAAAACGGTGTGCTTGTAGAAGGTACAGTGGAGGAATTCCGTTCTAATTGGAAAGGAGCAATCCCATGCTTGCTGAACTCAGAGGCTTAAACGAAGAATGTGGGGTGTTTGGTATTTGGGGTAACTCAAATCCCGCACACCTTAGTTATTACGGGCTTCATGCTCTTCAACACCGTGGCCAAGAAGGCGCTGGGATCGTCGTTTCTGACGGTCAGCATCTTCGCGCGGTGAAAGGCGAAGGACTAGTTAATGATGTTTTCAACGAAGAGAAATTAAAGGCAGTGGACGGAAAAGCTGCAATTGCCCATGTCCGTTATACGACTGCTGGAGGAGGCGGTATTGAAAATGTACAGCCATTATTATTCCACTCGTCAACTGGTAGCCTTTCAATTGCTCATAACGGTAATTTAGTCAATGCAACGCACTTAAAACAGTACTTAGAGCGTCAAGGGAGTATTTTCCATTCTAGCTCCGATACAGAAGTGCTAGCGCATCTTATTAAGAAAAGTTCGCATTCACCATTCCGTGCAAAGGTGAAAAATGCCCTCTCATTATTAAAGGGTGCTTACTCGTTCTTAATTATGACTAAAGATGAAATGCTTGTCGCACGTGATCCACATGGTTTACGTCCATTATCTCTTGGAAAGCTAGGAGATGGTTGGGTAGTAGCCTCTGAAACTTGTGCATTTGATTTAATAGGTGCAGAATTTGTTCGCTCTGTTGAACCTGGAGAGTTATTAATAATTAACGATGAAGGTGTAAAATCTGATCGTTTTGTAGAAATGGATAAACGCGCAATGTGTGCGATGGAGTACGTGTATTTAGCACGTCCTGATTCTGATATTGATGGTATTAACGTCCACATGGCACGTAAACGTATGGGCAAACAGCTTGCTCGTGAATGTGCACATATTGAAGCTGATGTTGTTACAGGTGTCCCTGACTCAAGTATTTCAGCAGCAATCGGCTTTGCAGAGGAAAGCGGTATTCCATATGAATTAGGTCTTATTAAAAATCGTTATGTAGGTCGTACATTTATCCAACCAACACAGGAATTACGTGAACGCGGTGTGAAAATGAAGCTTTCTCCAGTTGTTCAAGTCGTGAAAGGTAAACGAGTAGTGATGGTGGACGATTCAATCGTTCGTGGTACAACTTCACGACGTATTGTAAAAATGTTAAAAGATGCAGGGGCAGCAGAAGTACATGTTGTCATTTCTTCGCCACCGATGACGGATCCTTGCTATTATGGCATCGATACTTCAACTCATGAAGAATTGATTGCATCTAGCCAAAATGTAGATGCAATCCGTGAAACTATAGGAGCCGATTCACTCACATTCCTTTCCGTTGAAGGCATGGTAGAGACGATTGCAAGACCATATGAAGATGAAAACCGTGGATTATGCCTTGCATGCTTTACAGGTAAATATCCAACAGAAATTTTCCCAGATACAATCTTACCGCATGAAAAAGAACTATTACGTTAAGAAAAACATCTAAATACGTCTAGCAATGATGACAAATCAAGATTCAGATGTGCCAAGGCGATTCGGATGATAAGGAGGAACTCTGCGTGTCAAAAGCATATGAACAAGCAGGTGTAAATATTGAAGCAGGCTACGAAGCCGTAAAACGAATGAAATCTCACGTTGAACGTACAAACCGTCTAGGTGTGATGGGCACGTTCGGTGGTTTTGGTGGTATGTTTGACTTGTCAGAACTAAATCTTAAGGAACCTGTTCTTATTTCAGGTACTGATGGTGTTGGGACAAAATTAAAGTTAGCGTTTATGGTGGACAAGCACGACACGATTGGCGTGGACTGTGTAGCGATGTGCGTCAATGATATCGTAGCGCAAGGTGCCGAACCATTGTACTTTTTAGATTATGTAGCTCTTGGCAAGGCAGAGCCTGCAAAAATTGAGCAAATTGTAAAGGGCGTTGCAGATGGCTGTGTGCAATCTGGTGCGGCATTAATCGGTGGTGAAACTGCAGAGATGCCAGGTCTTTACGAAGAAGATGAGTATGATTTAGCTGGTTTTGCAGTAGGAGCCTGTGAAAAATCAGCCATCGTAACAGGTGAGAACATCGTAGAGGGTGACGTGCTTGTTGGTATTGCTTCAAGTGGGGTGCATTCAAACGGTTACTCATTAGTGCGAAAAATTGTCTTTGCAGATAATCAGTACGCAGTTGATTCGATTGTGGAAGGCTACGAGGATCTAGGTCCTATTGGAGAAGCCTTGTTAGTGCCAACAAAATTATATGCGAAACCTGTACTTGCAGCTTTAAAAGCAGCAGATGTTCATGGCTGTGCACATGTAACGGGCGGTGGCTTTTATGAAAACCTACCACGTATGATGCCAGAAGGTTTAGCAACTGAAATTGACTTAGGGTCTTGGCCAGTCTTACGTATTTTTGAGTTCTTAAAAGAAAAAGGACAGTTAGAGGACAAGGATTTATATAATGTCTTTAACATGGGCATTGGCTTCGTTTTAGCTGTACCAGCAGCTGAAGTAGAGAAAGTGCTTGCTACGGTAGAAGCTAATGGTGAAAAAGCATACAAAATTGGTCGCGTTGTGAAAGGCGAAGGTGTTGTATTCAATGGCTCACATGATGGGAGTTTAGTGTAATGGCTGTACCAACTAAAATTGCCGTTTTTGCTTCAGGTAGCGGCAGTAACTTTCAAGCTATTCAAGAGGCCATTGAACGTGGCGAACTACATGCAAAGATTGAACTTGTTGTGACAGACAAGCCTAGCGCATTTGTAGTGACACGTGCTGAAAACTATAGTATTCCAGTGCTAGCTTTAAGTCCGAAAGAGTTTTCATCAAAGGCAGATTACGAGACTGCTATTATCGAGGCTCTTCACGAACGTCATGTAGAATGGATTGTGCTTGCAGGTTATATGCGCTTAATTAGTGAAGTATTGCTAACTGCATACCCACAGCGCATCGTGAATATTCATCCTTCATTATTACCGGCGTTCCCTGGTAAAGATGCTATTGGTCAAGCGATGGAACACGGTGTCAAGATAACAGGAGTAACAGTCCATTTTGTAGATGAAGGTATGGATACAGGGCCTATTGTTGCACAAGCGGCAGTTCAAGTTGTTGATGGTGACCGTGAGGCAACAGAAACGGCAGTTCATAAGGAAGAGCATGTACTGTATACAAAAGCTTTACAGCAATTGTTAAAGTAATGGATTGGGAGAGAGTTAGGTCTTCTAAAAAAAGATTGCTCAATCAAAACCTAACTCTGTTTCATCAATAATAGCAAGACATATTCGTGGCAAACACGATAAAATTAGGAGGATTTCGTTGTGACAAAACGTGCATTAATCAGTGTTTCCAATAAAGATGGTATTTTAGAATTTGCAAAAGAACTAGTAGCATTAGGTTATGAAATTTTATCAACTGGTGGTACGAAAAAAATGTTACAAGACAATCATGTTGCCGTAACAGCAGTAGATGAAGTAACTAAATTCCCTGAAATTTTAGATGGCCGTGTAAAAACGTTAAATCCAATGATTCACGGAGGACTATTAGGAAAATTTGACGATGCTTCTCATCAAGCACAAATGAATGAGCATGGAATTGAGCCAATTGAGATTGTTTGTGTCAATCTTTACCCGTTTGTTGAAACAATTTCAAAGCCTAATGTAACATGGGATGACGCGATTGAAAATATCGATATCGGTGGTCCAACAATGTTACGTTCTGCAGCAAAAAACCATCAATATGTAACAGTAATTGTGGATAGCAATGACTATGCGAACGTATTAGAGGAACTGAAAGCTAATGGTGCAACGACTATTGAAACACGTCGTAAGTTAGCTGCAAAAGTTTTCCGTCACACAGCCGCTTATGATTCATATATATCAAACCACTTAACAGAAGAAGAGTTCCCGGAGAGCTTAACAATGACATATGAATTAAAGCAAAACTTACGCTATGGTGAAAATCCACATCAAAAAGCGGCATTCTATCAAAAACGTCTAGGCTCAGATTTTTCACTAGCTTATGCTACGCAATTGCATGGTAAAGAATTATCATACAACAATATTCAGGACGGGAATGCAGCATTGCAAATTGTTAAAGAGTTTGAAATGCCTGCAGCAGTAGCTGTAAAGCACATGAACCCTTGTGGTGTTGGAACGGGCGCAACATTAGAAGAAGCGTTTGATAAAGCATATGAAGCAGATTCAACGTCTATTTTTGGTGGCATTATTGCTTTAAATATGGAAGTTGATGCAGCAACTGCTGAAAAATTAAATCATATATTTTTAGAAATTATTATTGCACCAGCTTTCTCCCAAGAAGCTCTTGATATTTTAACGAAGAAGAAAAATATTCGCTTATTAACAATTCCTTTCGAGCAAGCAAAACAAGACAAATTCAATGTTGTATCGGTTGAAGGTGGTCTTCTTGTACAAGAACCAGATCGCTATGGCTTTTCTAATGCAGATATTAAAGTTGTCACAGACCGTGAACCGACAGCACAAGAATGGGAAGCATTACAACTTGGCTGGGCAGTTGTGAAGCATGTTAAATCTAATGCTATCGTCGTGACAGATTCTCAAATGACACTTGGTGTTGGTGCTGGTCAAATGAACCGTGTTGGAGCGGCTAAAATCGCATTTGAGCAAGCTGGCGAAAAAGCAAAAGGTGCAGCGCTAGCATCAGATGCATTCTTCCCAATGAGCGATAGTGTAGAAGCAGCTGCAGCGGCTGGTATTACAGCCATTATTCAACCAGGTGGCTCTATAAAAGATCAGGATTCAATCGATAAAGCGAATGAATACGGCATTGCGATGGTATTCACTGGCGTACGCCATTTCAAGCACTAAAATATCCAAAAACTAGACCGAGATGGGCAACATCTCGGTCTTACGCACAAAGAGGAGGATTCCCTAAAATGAAAGTATTAGTCATTGGAAGCGGCGGTCGAGAACATGCTATCGCCAAACAATTTAGTATTTCACCATCTGTTAATAAAGTATTTGTAGCACCTGGTAATGATGGTATGCGAGGCGATGCAGAAGTTGTAGCGATTGATTCAATGGATTTTGCAGGCTTGGCGCAATTTGCTAAAGAAAATGCAGTAGATTTAACCTTTGTTGGGCCTGAGCAACTACTTGCTGAAGGAATCGTGGATTTCTTTACGGCTCGTGGCTTACGAATATTTGGTCCAACAAAGGCAGCGGCACAAATCGAAAGCAGTAAATCATACGCTAAGGATATTATGAATAAATATCATATCCCAACAGCAAACCATGAAACATTTACTGAAGCAGATAAGGCTATTGCATATATTAAAGAACAAGGTGCTCCAATCGTTATCAAGGCAGATGGTTTAGCAGCTGGTAAAGGTGTAGTTGTAGCAATGACTGAAGATGAAGCGATTGAAGCTGTAGAGGATATGATTGGGAACCAACGTTTTGGTGAATCATCTTCTCGCGTTGTCATTGAAGAATTCCTGGACGGAGAAGAATTCTCCTTTATGTCATTTGTCCATAAAGGTCAGATTTATCCGATGGTCATAGCGCAGGACCACAAACGTGCCTATGATGGCGATAAAGGACCAAACACAGGTGGTATGGGTGCCTATTCGCCAGTACCTCAAATTTCTCAAGAAATAGTGGATATTGCTTATAAGACGATTGTTGAACCAACTGTGAAAGGTATGGAGGCAGATGGTGTATCGTTTACAGGGATATTATATGTAGGATTGATTTTAACGAAAAATGGTCCAAAAGTGATTGAATTTAATGCACGCTTTGGTGATCCAGAAACACAGGTAGTTTTACCACGTATGGCTTCCGACTTTGGTGTATTTATGACAGCATTGATGGATGAGAAGCCATTTGATTTGCAATGGTCTGAAGAAGCAATGTTAGGCGTAGTAATTGCCGCTGAAGGTTATCCTGGAGACGTTGAAAAAGGACATGCATTACCTAACCTAGAGGCTTTATCAGCTTCACACGCGGTATTCCATGCAGGTACAAAGCTTGTAGATGAGAAGTTTGTAGGGAATGGCGGTCGAGTTTTATTAGTTGGAGCAAAAGCATCTACTTTAAAAGAAGCACAAGAAAAAGTATACGCAGGCATTGCAACTGAAAAATGGGACAATTTCTTCTACCGCAAAGATATCGGCTGGCGTACGTTTAAATAGTAGTTGTGTAACTATAGAGTTATAATTGCCCGATAAAATTTGTTTACATTTTACTTAAGTTTATCACCATAGCGTGGGGTTGATTTCCGTTCCGACTGGGCGCTTTCCTGGGGGCGTCCGATGAGCCGCTTCACTCGCGTTGCTCGCTCCAGGGTCTCATCTGTGACGCTGATCCCCAAGGAGTCGCCCAGTCTCCACTCCAATCAACTTATATACAAAGCATATGTTTTAATAAATGTCGTCTCAAACTTTTAGTATAAATCTAATTGAAGAAGCTTTTTTTTCGTTGCGATTTACTAAATGATTAGTAAAATAAATTAAGCGTGTTGGTTAGGGAAATATAGGTTTATTTTTGAGTGATAAAAGGATTTTTTTGTTGATATTTTGCAATGTATGCCCATTTTAATTGATTGTAGCGTAGGGCTACTCGACTCCCGCGGGAAAGCGAGACAGACGAGACCCTGCACGGAGCGTAGCGGAGGAAGCGGCTCGTCGCTCGCCCGCAGGAAAGCGAGTAGCCCGTAGCGGAAATCAGAGCCTTCTAATTAATTAGGACGGATAAAGAATGGTTAAACAACACACTTGAAATTAAATATTTTATCATGCAGTGAAACTTCTTATTGTTTTCAAACGTATGATTTACAAAGGTGAAAGCCGTCTCAACAATACAGTTGAGACGGCTCCTTTGACTAAGAAGGATTTTGTGCATTATTTGTAGGATTTTTACTTCCTGAGGAATTTTGATTGGAAGCACTGGAGTCAGACTGCTTTGACGCAGTTGCGTTTGATCCTGACATATTTCCAGTTATAACGGAGGAGAAATCCTTCATGAGTTTATCGATTTGTTCAGATGACATAGAATTTTGGCCACTGAGCATACTTTGCATAGAAGAGTTGTTGCCGGTGTTCATAGCACTCCCCATACTTGAGCTTAGTAAAGATTTAGTAGGACAATACTTAAAGATACCCTCAGCCATTTTCATGGCACCAAAAGCAATCATCAATCGACCTGCCGTACAGTTAGGATTTCTTGAGACCTTAGCGATACCAAATGCCGTTAAACTTGTACCCATGGCAAAGCGACAGAAGGCATTTTTTTCGCTTAAATTCGTTTCCTGCATCATCATATTTCCTCCTTTAGTCATTGTGGGAAAAATAAAGCGGGGGCACTTTGCTTTATGAAAGTGCTGTGTTACGATTGAAACAAGATGATTGCATAAAGCACTAAATTTATGAAAGAAAGCGTTTATGCAGTAGTAGTATGTGATTTCAAGTAGGATTTACACAATGAAATTTTACGTAATTCAGGAAGGGGCGAATAGAATGGATCCAGTATGGAAAATTACAGAATTACGCCAACAATTAGCTGTAATTGATGGTAAAAAAGCACCGGATATTGTATTAAAAAATGCGCGTTATTTACATAGCATGCTCAAACAGTGGGTAGTAGGGAACATTTGGATTTCAGGAGATCGTATTGTCTATGCTGGTGATAGAATGCCACCGTTATTAGAGGGGACAGAGGTGGTAGATTGTACGAATAAAACAATTGTACCAGGATATATTGAGCCACACGTTCATCCGTTCCAGTTATACCATCCACAATCTTTTGCTGATTTTTGTGGACAGCTAGGCACTACAACTTTTATTTCAGATAATTTAAGCTTCGTTTTATCTTTAGAAAATAAGAAAGCGTTTTCAATTCTGGATAGTTTGAAAACTCTACCGTTTTCATTTTATTGGTGGACTCGTTTTGATTCGCAAACTGAAATGGAACAGGAGGAAGAGATTTTTTCTAATACGTCCATTTTAGAATGGCTAGAACGGGATGATGTTTTACTTGGAGGGGAATTAACGGGTTGGCCAAGGTTGTTACATGGAGATGACCAAATGCTTTATCGCATGCAAATGGCTAAGGGCTACGGAAAAAAAATAGAAGGGCACTTCCCTGGTGCATCAGAACGAACTTTAGCACGTATGAAGCTACTTGGTGCAGATGGTGATCATGAAGCTATGACAGTAGAAGAAGTGGAGCGACGTATTATGCAAGGATATGCTGTAACGCTGCGTCATTCTTCCATACGTCCTGACTTACCACATCTATTAAAAGGAATCGTCGAAAAAGGACTACCTATTTTTGATCATTTAATGATGACAACGGATGGGTCGACACCCTCTTTTCATGAAGATGGTGTGATGGATAAATGTATTCAAGTAGCCTTAGATGCAGGTGTAGCACCAATCGATGCTTATCAAATGGCTTCCTATAATGTGGCACGCTATTATAATATGTCCAGCTTACATGGCTTTATCGCAACTGGTCGATTTGCTTCCCTTAATATTTTACAAGATGAATGGCACCCGGTTCCTGAAAGTGTACTATCGAAGGGTGTTTGGTTAAAACGCGATGGAGAACAAGTGCAAAGGCTTGCTGCAATTGACTATTCAGCGTTACCTGCATTTGACTTAGATTTTTCATTAACGTCTCATGATTTTCAATTCTCGATGCCGTTTGGAATTGAGTTAGTAAATGATGTTATTACCAAACCATATAACTCATTAATTACTAGAGAAGGGCAGCTTGCCGATCATGATGAATGTTATTTAATGCTTATTAATAGAGATGGCAATTGGCATGTTAACACGATGATTAAAGGTTTTGCTTCTAGTGTTCAAGGCTTTGCTTCATCATATTCGAATACAGGCGATATTTTGTTGATCGGAAAAAATAAAGAAGATATGATTACAGCTTTTGAAGAAATGAAGGCAATGCGTGGTGGTATTGTACTTGCTGAAAAGGGTGAAGTAATTGCAACTATCCCATTAACTATTGGTGGTCTTTTACATGATGGGGATGTTAAGGAACTATCAGAAAAAGAGAAGGTCTTAAAACAAGCATTAGCGGAACGTGGTTACCACTTAGGAGACGCAATTTATTCTTTATTATTCTTACAATCTACACATTTACCATATATTCGTATAACACCAAAAGGGATTTTTGATGTTATGAAGAATAAGTTATTATTACCAGCAGTGATGCGCTAGTTGAAGCTTCCTTATGGTATATCCACAACAATTACAAATTAGATGTAATTGATTAAAGGAGAGTAATGCTTGTGTTCAAATCGAAGAAACTATTTATCGCAATGGCTTTTAGTACTTTATTGATAGGAGGATGTTCTAAAGATTCGTCGGAAGTAAAGGAAGACGATATGAACAAGGTTGATGAAGAAACTGCTATTGAAGAGACTGCTAAAGAGGGAGATAAGGTTGCTCCGTTAACAGGTGAAGCTGTTAAGGAGGAAATTACGCAACGCCCAATTATGGTTACCATTAATAATCATCAGAAAGCACGTCCACAATCAGGAATAGAAGCGGCGGACATTATTTATGAAATGCTGGCTGAAGGCAATGTTACGCGTTTGCTAGCAATTTATCAAAGTGAACTGCCAGAAACTGTAGGGCCAGTTCGTAGTGCTCGATCTTATTTTATTGATCTTGCAAAAGGCTTTGATGCATTTTATGTAGCGCATGGCTATAGCCCTGAGGCAAAATCGATGCTTACTAATAATGTAGTCGACAATATAAATGGCATGGATTATGATGGGACACTTTTTAAACGTTCAAAAGATCGTGTTGCTCCACATAACTCATATATTACGTCTAAAAATATAGTAAATGGGGCGAAAAAAGTGGGCGCTTCAATGAGTTACCGTGAAAAAGTAAGTCAGGCTTTTTATGAACCCGATGAACGTGGTAAAATAGGCAGTGAAACAAGTCGAGTTGACATTTACTACGGAAATAGTGAGTATTTCCATAATTCGTATTTGTATGACCATCAAAGTAATCGTTATGGACGACAATCGGCTGGCGTTGACACAAAGGATATGTTAACAGGCGACACATTATCAATTGCAAATGTTCTATTTTTTGAAATGAAACATCGAACGATTGATAATGAGGGGCGCCAAGAAATTGATTTAACTTCTGGTGGAAATGCGTATGTATTTCAAAATGGCTATATGAGAGAAGTCAAATGGGCTAATATTGATGGAATACCAATGGCTGTAGAAGAGTCTGGGGAGCTTGTAAAGCTAGTACCAGGGAAGTCTTGGGTTCATTTTGTACCAACTTCACCAGGGTTACAAGCAATGGTGAAAACGCAGCCTTAAAGGGAGGAAGATTGCATGCAAATCGAAAAAATTCGAGGACATCAAACAGATCAATTATTTAAAGCAGTGTTAGAGCTGAAAGACATCGAAGAATGCTATAAGTTCTTTGATGATTTATGTACGATTAGTGAAATTCAATCGCTGGCACAACGCTTTGAGGTTGCGCATTTACTACGTTTAAAGAAAACCTACGAATCCATTAAAAAGGAAACAGGTGCAAGTACAGCAACTATTTCGCGTGTACGTCGTTGCTTTGATTATGGGAATGATACATATGATGAAATGTTAGGTCGTTTGTATCCAGATGAAAAGCCATTTCAAGCACCAAAAGAATAGTAGGTAAAGAGGCTGGGTAGAGGTTCTGCTCAGTCTTTTTCATTTTTTTGTAGACAGTCATAAGCTATACTTGTAAACGAATAGATAGAAAATGATAGGTGGTAAAATAGATGGATTATTTAGAATGGAGACATGTGTTCAAACTAGACCCCGCTAAAGATATTTCAGATGAAGCACTAGAAAGAATTTGTGAATCAGGTACAGATGTTATTATAGTTGGCGGAACAGACGGTGTAACTTTAGATGGTGTATTAGATTTACTTGTTCGTGTAAGACGCTTTGAAGTACCAATAGCGCTTGAAATTTCTGCGATCGATTCAGTAACACCAGGTTATGACTATTATTTCATTCCAACCGTGTTGAATAGTGACGATCCAAAGTGGATTAAAAATTTACACCATGAAGCAATTAAAGAATATGGAGATATTATGGTATGGGATGAATTAGTCGCTGAAGGTTATTGTATTTTAAACCCGACTTGTAAAGTAGCAGAAGTAACGAATGCAAAAACTGATTTATCCATTGATGATGTTGTTGCCTACGCACGTATGGCTGAAAATTTCTTTAGACTACCTGTATTTTATGTAGAGTATAGCGGTACTTATGGTGATATTGAGGTTGTAAGTGCTGTTAAAAATGAACTGAAAAATACGCGACTGTTTTACGGTGGTGGCATTACATCTGCTAAGCAAGCAGCAGAAATGGCAAAATATGCAGATACAGTAGTAGTTGGTAATATTATTTACGAAGATTTAAAAGCTGCACTTGCGACTGTTAAGGCTGTTAAAAATAATATATAATGTAAGAACAAACGTTTGTAAGGCGGTGCGGAATGGAGCAGTTAACGAAAAACTTATTAGCAGGTATGAACCCTGAGCAGGAAAATGCGGTCAAAACAACTGAAGGACCGCTTCTAATTATGGCGGGTGCTGGATCAGGGAAAACACGTGTATTGACACATCGTATTGCATACCTAGTCATCGAAAAAGAGGTATATCCGTCAAAGATTTTAGCCATCACATTTACAAATAAAGCTGCACGTGAAATGCGAGAGCGTGTAGATGGCATTCTCGGTAACGGAACTGGCGATAGTATGTGGGTATCGACCTTCCACTCAATGTGTGTGCGAATTTTACGACGCAATATTGATCAGCTAGGGATATCACGTAACTTTTCAATTTTAGATTCGACTGATCAACTATCAGTTGTTAAAAATGTTATGAAGGATGAAAATATTGACACGAAGCGTTTTGAACCACGTGCGGTTTTAAATGCGATTAGTTCAGCAAAAAACGAATGTATAGCTGCGGACGATTATGCAGGTCAAATCAATGAAAATAATCCTTACGAAAAAACGATTGCCCGGGTTTATAAAGGTTATGAAAAAAGACTACGACGCAATCAATCGCTCGATTTTGATGATCTAATTATGACAACTATTACATTATTCAAGCGTGTACCAGAAGTGCTTGAATATTATCAAAATAAATTTCAATATATCCATGTAGATGAATATCAAGATACGAATAAATCTCAATATTTACTTGTTCAGATGCTGGCCAAGAAATTTAAAAATATTTGTGTTGTAGGTGATTCAGACCAATCGATTTATCGTTGGCGTGGTGCGGACATTGGCAATATTCTTTCATTCGAAAAGGATTATCCAAGTGCTAAGGTCATTATGCTTGAGCAAAATTATCGTTCAACAAAACGCATCCTACAAGCAGCAAATGACGTCATTCAAAATAATACAACACGTTATCCAAAAGAACTGCGTACAGAAAATGCAGAGGGTGAAAAAATCGTATTGTACAAAGCGTATAACGAGCAAGAGGAAGCACAATTCGTTGTACAAACAATCCAGAAGCATATTCAAAAAGAAAATCGTTCATTTGATGACTTTGCGATACTCTATCGGACAAATGCTCAGTCTCGTGTGATGGAGGAAGTGCTTGTTAAGTCTAATATGGCTTATCAAATAGTTGGTGGTACTAAGTTCTATGATCGTAAAGAGATTAAGGATTTACTTGCCTACTTGCGCCTTATTGCCAATAATGATGATGATTTATCACTTGCACGTATTATCAATGAACCAAAGCGCAGTATAGGTGCAACCTCCTTTGAAAAAATGGCGCGCTATGCGATTGATCAAGAGCGCTCTATTTTTGATGCCATGAATGATCTTGTATTCATGGGACTTACAGGGAAGGCCGCTAATTCAGCTGAACATTTTTATGCGATGATTAAAGGTTTTACAGAGATGGAAGAATATTTATCGGTGACAGAAATTGTAGAGCAGGTCATTGATAAATCTGGTTATCGTGCAATGCTACAAAACGAAAAGACGATTGAAGCAGAAAGCCGCTTAGAAAATATTGAAGAGTTTTTATCAGTAACAAAGGCTTTCGAGGAGCGTAGTGAGGATAAGAGCTTAGTTGCCTTTTTAACAGATTTAGCGCTAATTGCGGATATTGATGCACTTGATAAAGATGATGCATCGAAGGGTAACATTATTTTAATGACGATGCATGCCGCAAAGGGCTTAGAATTCCCGATCGTCTTTATCATTGGAATGGAGGAAAATATCTTCCCACATTCTCGTTCACTTGATGATATGGATGAAATGGAAGAAGAACGTCGTCTAGCATACGTAGGTATCACTCGTGCAGAGGAACGTTTATATTTAACGAGTGCACAAAGTCGTACGATTTTTGGTCGTTCTAGCTATAACAATGTCTCACGTTTCTTAGGTGAAATTTCAGAGGATATTACAGAATCGGTGTCCAAAGGTGGTACGAAGCCTGAAGTTCCGTTTGCCTCTAGTAATCGTTCAACAGGCGGCTATCAAAAACGTACACTTGGAGCAATTCAGAAAACACAGCCTGCAACAGCTCGTATACAAACAACTGGTGGAGACCAATTTGGCTGGAAGGCTGGAGACAAAGCGATCCATAAAAAATGGGGAACAGGTATGGTTGTGAGTGTAAAAGGTGAGGGTGATAGTACAGAGCTGGATATTGCCTTTCCACAACCTGTTGGTATTAAGCGATTACTAGCACAATTTGCACCTATTGAAAAAGGGTAACCGGGGGAACATAAATGAACGAAATTGAACAGCGCATTGTGGAATTAAATAAATTGTTACATGAATACGGTCATGCCTATTATGTGTTGGATAAACCTGTCGTAGCAGATAGTGTTTATGATCAATTATTACATGAACTTATTGCATTAGAGGAAGCGAATCCGTCACTCATTTACCCAGATTCACCGACACAGCGTGTTGGCGGAGCAGTGGTAGAAGGCTTTAAAAAGGTGACTCACGATTACCCTATGCTAAGTCTATCAAACGCTTTTAATGAAGAAGACTTACGTGAATTTGACCGTAAAGTACGTCAAGCAATCGGTGATAAATTCTCTTATGTTTGCGAGCTGAAAATTGATGGTCTTGCCATTTCTTTAAAATACGAAAATGGCGTTTTTATACAAGGAGCAACGCGAGGAGACGGTGTTGTAGGGGAAGATATTACAACCAATTTAAAAACGATTCGAGCAATACCACTTCGATTGAAGGAACCAATTACAATCGAAGTACGTGGTGAGGCGTATATGCCTAAAAAATCATTTGAAAAATTGAATTCCCTACGTGCTGAAAATGGAGAAGAATTATTTGCTAATCCGAGAAATGCAGCTGCAGGCTCTTTACGCCAGTTAGATCCTAAAATAGCAGCAAGTCGTCAGCTATCGACCTTTATTTATGCCATTGGGGGAGATGGAGAGGCATATGAGATTGACGGTCATGCAGAGATGCTTGATTATTTAGAGGGACTAGGTTTCCCATCAAACAAAGAGCGTCAACGCTGCTCAACGATTGAAGAGGTACTAGCCTTTATCGAAAAATGGACTGAAAACCGCCCGGATTTAGCCTATGAAATTGACGGCATTGTCATTAAGGTGGATCGCTATGCCCAGCAAGATGAGCTTGGTTATACAGCAAAGAGTCCACGTTGGGCAATTGCTTATAAATTCCCTGCTGAGGAAGTAGTTACAACATTACTTGATATTGATTTAACGGTTGGGCGTACAGGGGTTGTTACACCAACTGCTATTTTATCGCCTGTTCAAGTGGCAGGTACGACGGTTCAACGTGCATCATTACACAATGAGGATTTAATTCGAGATAAAGATATTCGACTAGGAGATACAGTCATTATCCGAAAAGCCGGAGACATTATCCCACAAGTTGTAGGTGTAATACTGGAGCAGCGCCCTGAAGACGCAGTTCCGTATGAAATGCCCGAAAATTGCCCTGTTTGTGAGAGCGAACTTATTCGTATTGAAGGAGAAGTGGCCTTACGTTGTGTAAATCCTGCATGTTTTGCACAAATCGCGGAGAGCATTAAATATTTTGTATCGCGTAATGCTATGAATATTGACGGTCTTGGTGATAAGGTCGTTGAGCAATTATTACGTGCAGATTTAATTCATGATGTCTCTGATTTGTATCACGTAACGGAGGAACAGCTTGTCGAGCTTGAGCGTATGGGAGAAAAATCAGCGGCGAATTTAGTCAATGCTATCCAAGCTTCCAAGGGAAATTCGATGGAGCGTTTACTAATTGGATTGGGTATACGACATGTTGGTGAAAAGGCAGCGAAAATTGTTTCAGAGGAGTTTGGAACAATGGAAGCGGTGATGGCAGCAACAGAGGAGCAACTCGTGGCGATTTACGAAATTGGTGATAAAATGGCTTCATCACTTGTTGAGTATTTTTCAAATGAGGATGCACGTGCAGTCATTGGGCGCCTAGCTGAAGTAGGTGTCAATATGACGTATAAAGGTAAAAAGATAGAGGTAGCTGTAGGAGATAATCCTTTTGCAGGTAAAACAATCGTATTAACTGGTAAACTTGAGCAATTGACACGTAACGAAGCAAAGGTGAAAATAGAAGAGTTAGGTGGAATTGTTACAGGTAGTGTCAGCAAAAAAACTGACCTTGTCATTGCAGGAGCAGATGCGGGTTCTAAACTAACAAAAGCCGAGCAGTTAGGTATTGAAGTTTGGAATGAAGACAGCCTGATCGAACAATTTAATATTGTGAAATAATGGAAAATATCAGACTCGTCACCAAAAGTTGTAGGTGACATTTGTTAAAATATACCTTATATAATTGGAGTGGGGGCTGGGCGACTCCTTGGGGATTAGCGGTAGAGGAACGAAGGCTAAAAGCATCACGTCCTGTGATAACGCCTTCGTGACCAACATCGTGTTGGCCCGAGACCCTGCAGCGCAGCGAAGCGGCTCATCGGACGCCCCTAGGAAGCTCTGCGCGAAAGCGAAGCGTCAGCGGCAAATGTTTTATCTGTGCGAAAGCGAAGCGGCAGCAACAAAGCGCCCAGCGGCAAGCGCCCAGCGCCCAGCCGGAACGGAAATCACCCCTACGTTATGGTGATAATCTAAATATTATAGTAAAGTAAGATGAATTGTCCGTCCTTTCCACAGGCAGGTATGAACAAATTCGTCAAGCAAAATCTGAACATCAGTAAAGGAGTACTAACATAATGAAGTCATTTCGACTCATTCCAGCAATTATCGCTGCTGCAATGCTAGTCGGCTGTGTGCCTTCTGATAAGAAGGAGACAGAGCTAACACAGGAGACGCAACAGGAAAAAGCGGAAACAACAATTATTCCAAGCTTACAGATTGATGAATCATATTATAGAACGCTAATACCTTATAAACAAAGTGCTAGCAGAGGGTTAGTAGTTTCAAATATGTTTACAAAATATGATATGAAGGAAGTTGAAACAGGTTTAATGCGTCTGTCTCAAAATGAGTTTGACACAGAAAACTACTTCTTCCAAGAGGGGCAATATTTAGCGGAAAGCACAGTGACAGACTGGCTTGCCCGTAGTTCACAAGCGAAGGAAGGTTTAAATCCTCCAACGACGGACTCAATGCCAGCAGAAGAACGTGCAACAAAGGCCCCAATCTATTTATCACATATTGTTGAGCAAAATTATTTAACAAAAACTAGTGATAACAAAGTAAAATTAGGCGGGATTTCAATAGGGCTTTCCTTAAATTCTATTTATTACTATCAAAAAGAAAAATATGGGGAATACTATGAGAAACCAATTTCGGAGGCAACACTGATTGAGCAAGGGAAGAAGATGGCCGCAGAAATTGTGTCCCGCCTAAGAACCCGTGATGAATTGAAAGATGTACCGATTGTTGTAGGCTTATTTAAACAAAAAGCGCGCAATGACATTATTCCAGGAACGTATTTTAGCTATGGCGTAGCTAAAGCTGGACAAAACGACGTAGCTGATTGGAAAGCTATGGATGAAGAATATGTACTGTTCCCAACGAGTGAATCACAAGATGTATACCGAGATGTTAGCAATAACTTTAAGAACTTTAAACAAGATGTAGATAAATATTTTTCAAACTATACTAGTGTGATAGGAACAGGCTTCTATCAAAACAAAAAAATTCAAAAGTTATCGATTGAAGTACCAATCCAATTCTTTGGCAAGCTTGAAATTACAGGCTTCACTCAATATTTAACAGGTGTTCTTATCAATCAATTTGATAACATCAATGTTGAAGTAAGTATCACCTCAGTTAACGGTCCAGAGGCATTAATCGTAAAGAATGCCAACGAAAAAGAACCTTACGTCCATATCTATTAAAATATAGTCAGCCTTGTGCTGACTATATTTTTTGTGGGAAGAAAAATGAGATTGGATAATATTTGTTGGAAGAAATCGGAGTGATGGATAGACTCTTTTAAGCGACGGATAGAAAAGCGAAAGTGACGGAAAGATACGTCAGAGCGACGGATAAAGTTCTCGAAACGACGGATAGAAAAAAGGGAGACGGAAGGCCTCGCCGAAGTGACGGATAGAAGAGCAAAAGCGATGGAAAGATTCCCCGGAGCGACGGATAAAATCTTCGAATCGACGGAAAGAAAAAAGGGCGCCGGAAAGCTCCACCGAAGTGACGGATAGAAGAGCAAAAGCGACGGAAAGATTCCCCGGAGTGACGGATAAAATCTTCGAATCGACGGAAAGAAAAAAGGGAGACGGAAAGCTCCACCGAAGTGACGGATAGAAGAACAAAAGCGACGGAAAGATTCCCCGGAGCGACGGATAAAATCTTCGAATCGACGGAAAGAAAAAAGGGCGCCGGAAAGCTCCGCCGAAGTGACGGATAGAAGGGCAAAAGCGACGGAGAGATTCCCCGGAGCGACGGATAAAATCTTTGAAACGACGGATAGAAAAAAGGGAGACGGAAGGCCTCGCCGAAGTGACGGATAGAAGAGCAAAAGCGACGGAAAGATTCCCCGGAGCGACGGATAAAATCTTCGAATCGACGGAAAGAAAAAAGGGCGCCGGAAAGCTCCACCGAAGTGACGGATAGAAGAGCAAAAGCGACGGAAAGATTCCCAGGAGCGACGGATAAAATCTTCGAATCGACGGAAAGAAAAAAGGGCGCCGGAAAGCTCCGCCGAAGTGACGGATAGAAGAGCAAAAGCGACGGAAAGATTCCCCGGAGCGACGGATAAAATCTTTGAAACGACGGATAGAAAAAAGGGAGACGGAAAGCTCCGCCGAAGTGACGGATAGAAGAGCAAAAGCGACGGAAAGATTCCCCGGAGCGACGGATAAAGTCATCAAAACGACCTCGACCCGATAAATAGAAGAGAGCACAGCACACAATCCATGCCCTACTTCTGAAAAGCGAAGTCTATAAGAAGGACTCTAAAAACAGTCCCTAAAGACGACACTTCGTCATAGTAGTGAAAGTTTCTTTATTTTTGGTGAAAGTTGTGATTTTTAATATGAAAAATGTTATGATTATTTGCATGGTTAACTTTATTCAACCCTATTGTTATCGACAAAAGCAATGAATTGAATGAGTATTCGGAGGTGTGAAAAATGGCAAAATTAACAAAAGAAGAAGTTAAGCACGTGGCAAATTTAGCACGTCTTGCAATTACGGAAGAGGAAGCAGAGAAATTTGCTGAACAGCTTGGTAAAATTACAGACTTCGCAGAGCAACTAAACGAGTTAGACACAACGAATGTTGAACCAACAACTCACGTTTTACCACTAGTAAACGTAATGCGTGAAGATGTGGCAACAAAAGGTTTAGACCGTGAAGTAATGATGTTAAACGTAAAAGAACAAGAAGATGGTCAAGTAAAAGTACCAGCTATCATGTAATACTAAAACATAGGAGGATTCCTCATGACGTTATTTGAACGTTCAGCAAAGGAGTTACAAGCTGATATTAAAGCTGGTAACCTAACAATCGCTGATTTAACAAAAGAAGCATACGAACGTGTGGCGAAGCTTGACGGCGATGTACAAGCTTTCCTTGCTTCAAACGAAGAAAAAGCAACTGCACAAGCAGCTGAAATGGATAAAGTGCCATTTGAAGAGCGTGGACCACTTTTCGGTCTTCCTATCGGTGTTAAAGACAACATCGTTACAGAAGGCTTAGAAACAACTTGTGCTTCTAAAATTTTAGAAGGCTTTATGCCAATTTACGATGCAACAGTAGTTAAAAAGCTACGTGAAGCTGGTATGGTCACTATCGGTAAATTAAACATGGACGAGTTTGCAATGGGTTCTTCAAATGAAAACTCATACTATAAAACAACAAAAAATCCGTGGAATTTAAACCACGTACCAGGTGGATCTTCAGGTGCGTCTGCAGCAGCAGTAGCAGCAGGTGAAGTACCATTCTCACTTGGTTCTGATACAGGTGGTTCAATCCGTCAACCAGCGGCTTATTGCGGTGTTGTAGGGATGAAGCCTACATATGGTCGTGTATCTCGTTTTGGTCTAGTTGCATTTGCATCTTCTTTAGATCAAATTGGACCAATTACACGTAATGTTGAAGATAACGCCCTTTTACTTGAAGCAATCGCAGGATTAGATGCAAACGATTCAACTTCAGCAGACGTAGAAGTACCAAACTACGCAGCAGCCCTTACAGGTGACGTAAAAGGCTTACGTATCGCTGTGCCTAAAGAATTCCTTGGTGAAGGTGTTGGCGAAGCAGCACGTCAATCTGTGCTTGATGCATTAGAAGTATTAAAAGGCTTAGGTGCTACAGTAGAAGAAGTATCGCTTCCTCACTCGAAATATGCGCTTGCAGCATACTATATTCTTTCTTCTTCTGAAGCGTCTTCTAACCTTTCTCGTTTTGATGGGATCCGTTATGGTTTCCGTGCAGAAAATGTTAATAATTTGATGGACCTTTATAAAGAAACACGTGCACAAGGCTTTGGCGATGAAGTAAAACGTCGTATCATGCTTGGTACTTACTCGCTAAGTGCAGGTACGTATGATGCTTACTACAAAAAAGCTCAACAAGCACGTACACTTATCAAAGCAGACTACGACAAAGTATTTGAAGACTTTGACGTAATTATTGGCCCAACTTCTCCAACACCAGCATTTAAAATTGGTGAAAACGTCGATGATCCAATGACGATGTATGCAAATGATATTTTAACGATTCCTATGAACTTAGCTGGTGTGCCAGCCATCTCAATCCCATGTGGTATTGAAAATGGTCTACCACTAGGACTACAAATTATCGGTAAATATTTCGATGAAGCAACAATTTACCGTGTAGCTCATGCTTTTGAACAAGCAACGGAGTTCCATAAACAAGTTCCTCAAATTTGGGAGGGAAAATAACATGAACTTTGAAACAGTCATTGGTTTAGAAGTACACGTTGAGTTAAAAACAAACTCAAAAATCTTCTCACCAGCACCAGCTCATTTCGGTGCTGAACCAAATACAAATACTACAGTTATCGACCTAGGTTATCCTGGTGTCCTACCTGTACTTAATAAAAATGTTGTAGATTTCGCAATGCGTGCAGCACTTGCACTAAATATGGAAATCGAACAAGAAACAAAATTTGACCGTAAAAACTACTTCTATCCAGATAATCCGAAAGCATATCAAATTTCTCAATTTGATAAGCCGATCGGTAAAAACGGCTGGGTTGATATCGAAGTAGATGGTTATACAAAACGTATCGGTATTACACGTCTTCATATGGAAGAAGATGCTGGTAAACTGTCTCACAGTGGCGACCACTCTTTAGTTGACTTTAACCGTCAAGGTACACCACTTGTAGAAATCGTTTCTGAGCCAGATATTCGCACACCAAACGAAGCGTATGCGTATCTTGAAAAAGTAAAATCAATCATCCAATATGCAGATGTTTCAGACTGTAAAATGGAAGAGGGATCTTTACGTTGTGATGCCAACATCTCAATCCGCCCATACGGTCAAGAAGAATTCGGTACGAAAACAGAGCTTAAAAACCTGAACTCTTTCAACTATGTTCGCCGTGGTTTAGAGCACGAGGAATTACGCCAAGCTGATGTCCTTCTTTCAGGTGGGGTAATTGATCAAGAAACTCGTCGTTTCGATGAAAAAACAGGTAAAACAATTCTTATGCGTGTGAAAGAAGGAACAGACGATTATCGTTACTTCCCAGAGCCAGACTTAGTTCGTCTATCAATCGATGATGAATGGTTAGAACGAGTAAAATCAGAAATTCCAGAGCTACCAGATGCTCGTAAAAAACGCTATGTTGAAGAATTAGGCTTAACACCATATGATGCAGGAGTTCTTGTTATTTCAAAAGAAATCTCAGACTTCTTCGAGGCAATGGTAACTAAAGATGCGGATGCAAAGCTTTCAGCAAACTGGCTTATGGGTGATGTTTCTGCCTATCTAAACGCAGAACAAAAAGACCTTAAAGATACTGCATTAACACCAGAAAACCTTGCAGAAATGGTGAAATTAATCACTGACGGTACAATTTCTTCTAAAATCGGTAAAAAAGTATTTGCTGAATTAGTAGAAAAAGGCGGTTCTGCAGGAGAAATCGTTAAAGCAAAAGGTTTAGTTCAAATTTCTGATGAAGGTGCATTACTTGCTATCGTTACAGAAGTTCTAGACAACAATGCACAATCAATCGAAGACTTCAAAAACGGTAAGGATCGCGCTATCGGCTTCTTAGTTGGTCAAATTATGAAAGCTACTAAAGGTCAAGCGAACCCACCAATGGTCAATAAATTATTACAACAAGAAATTGCAAAACGTTAATTGCAATTGCAATAGAGGGCCAAGAGAGCAAATTTGTTTTCTTGGCTTTTTATTTTAAAAAATTAATACATACTAAGAATCTTTAGGGCATTTAATCGGGGATAATTTATGTTAAAACATATGTTATGTGGATAAGTTGATTGGAGTGGAGACTGGGCGACTCCTTGGGGATCAGCGATATAAAGGAACGAAGGCTAAAAGCATCACGTCCTATGATAACGCCTTCGTGACCAACTTCGTGTTGGCCCAAGCGGCTCATCGGACGCCCCAGGAAGCTTTGCTCTGTGCGAAAGCGAAGCGACAGCAACAAATGTTTTAACTGTGCGAAAGCGAAGCGACAGCAACAAATGTTTTAACTGTGCGAAAGCGAAGCGAC
>NZ_JBHJTF010000052.1:0-30766 GCF_042267565.1 Lysinibacillus sp. NPDC056232
TCACACCCGTTCCCATACCGAACACGGAAGTTAAGCTCTTTAGCGCCGATGGTAGTTGGGGGCTTCCCCCTGTGAGAGTAGGACGTCGCTAGGCACTTAAAAAGTCGAGGATTTATTCCTTGGCTTTTTTTATTTGCAATTTTTTAGTAAATGTTAACCCAAACAATACTATAAAAATAGTTATGGTTCCTGCCAATTATCTAGTCGAAGCTAGAGAAATGAGAAATCTGAATCATAAAAAGCCATAGCTAAGAAATCTGGCATACGTTTCGACAACAGAGTAAACTATTGAGCATTAGCTAACGAAGGCCAAGGACCTAAAGATTAAAGAACATGACATTTTTATTGACCAAGCGAGAGATGAAGTTTTTCATCGTCCGCAGTATCAGGCGATGAAAAGTGGATTCGTAGTGGCGTAAGAAGTAGAGGGATTTGTACTTTACCCAAATTTTTAGCGGTAATTACCACAATTCACAAATTGTTCAATGAAAGCGTTTAGAATTTGAACAGTTTGTGAAGACCTTCACATTATGCTTTATTTTTTTTAAAAAAGGAGTAGAATAGGAATCAGTAAGAGGTTGTTATAAAACAGTTTATCAAAAATATCACATTTTTAGTGGTTGTTATATTACAAAAACGTATAGTTGAAGGGAGATTTTACAATGTGGGTTATTACAGTATTTGAGAAAAAGGACGTTCGTATTTTTGAATACACAAATAAAAATGAAGCAACAAAAGCTTTAGGCGGATTTAAGAAAAACGCAATTTTATCTTTCACAAAATAAGCTAACTAAAAACTCGTAGCCATGTCGAATTGGCTACGAGTTTTTCATTATGTTGGAAAACAAAATAATTAAGGAAATCTTTGTGCATGTTGTGGCATTTTAAATGAGGATAATAATCGTTTCAGGTCACTTGATTTCTTGTGTGCGAGCTTCAATCCGCTTATGTTGCAGCTAATACTTCGTTTTTGCGCAGAAAATATCTGTTGCTGTCGCTGCGCTTTCGCACATAAAAACATTGCTTAAAATAATTTTTAATGCCAAAACATAGCATTTACTTGCTCTTTATTTTAAAGCGTATTATAATAAAATTGTAAGTGGGACATAATTTTAAGTAGTGGGACGAAATGTAACCCACGACTATTTAAAAGGGAGTAGATAAATATGTTATCTGTACCTGAGGCACAGCAAAGGCTACTTCCAGAAATGTATCCGCTTCTACAATCAAGATATCGTATTTTGCAAACAGTTCAACTTATGCAGCCAATTGGGCGTCGTACACTTGCAGATTCACTTAAAATGACTGAACGAGAAATTCGTAAAGAAACAGATATTTTACGCGAGCAAGGGTTATTAGATTCTCAAAAGTCGGGTATGGTATGTACAGACGAAGGTGAAGTAGTTATTGATAAGCTACGAGCACTAGTCTATGAATGGTCTGGTCTTACACAGCTAGCTAAATCATTGAAAAACCATTTCGGCTTCCAGCATGTAATTGTTGTTCCAGGTGATTACAATGAAGACGATACGATATTAACATTGCTTGGAAAAGAGGCAGCACAACAATTTATGTCAACTAGCTTTGATGATCAAACAGTAGCTGTTACAGGCGGAAAGTCGGTTGCATCACTCGCGCAATTTTTACATCCAGCTGATACACGTAACATCACATTTGTTGCTGCTCGTGGAGGTATTGGACATGAAATGCAAATGCAAGCCAATACACTTGTCTCAACATTTGCTATGCAAATGAATGCACAGTATCGCACTTTGTTTTTACCGGAGCATTTAAGTGAGCAGGCCTATCAAGCAATGTTAGCAGAGCCAATGGTAACTGAAATGATGAATTATTATGATCATGCAGATTGTGTCATCCATGGTATTGGGTCGGCGGAGGAAATGGCTGTTCGTCGTAATTCATCGCCTGAAGATTTACGGATACTCGAAGAAAAGGGTGCAGTTAGTGAAGCATTTGGCTATTATTTCAATGCAGAAGGCGAAATTGTACATCGAATTCGAACAATCGGTATTCAGTTTGAGCAAGTTCAAAGAAGTAAGCAAGTCATTGCAGTTGCTGCTGGTAAACAAAAAGTGAAGGCAATGCTATCGTACTTTAAGGTAGCACCAAAGCAAACCATTTTTATAACGGATGAGGTAGCCGCAAAAGCTATCGCGGAAGGTTTACCTTCTTTATAAATGACTATGTAAATCGTATTTCAGCGGGTGCTACAAACCCCTTGAATGAGAATAAAGCCAATTGCGGATATTATAAATGTCCGAGGCAAAAATAAATTATTGAAACAATATTGGAGGAATTGACAATGGCATTAAAATTAGCGATTAACGGATTTGGACGTATTGGACGATTAGTATTTCGTGAAGCTATGAAGCACGATGAAATCGAAGTGGTTGCAGTAAATGACCTAACGGATGCAGGTCAGCTTGCACACTTATTAACTTATGATTCAGTACACGGTATTTACGATGCTGATGTTTATGCAGAAGGTGATTCTTTCGTAGTAAATGGAAAAAAAATCAACGTTTATGCAGAAAAAGATCCTGCTAATTTACCTTGGGGTGACCTAGGTGTTGATGTAGTACTTGAATGTACAGGTAGATTCCGCTCGATGGAAGAAGTAGGCAAACATGTTCAAGCAGGTGCAAAAAAAGCTATCCTTTCGGCTCCAGCGAAGGGCGAAATGCCAACGTTTGTAATGGGTGTTAACCATGAGGATTATAACCCTGAAACAGATGATGTTATCTCAAACGCTTCTTGTACAACAAACTGTCTAGCGCCAGTTGCAAAAATACTTGATGAAAAATTTGGTATTGAACGTGGTATGATGACGACAATTCACTCATATACAAACGATCAACGTATCCTTGACTTCCCGCACTCTGATCCACGTCGCGCACGTGCTGGTGCAGTGTCAATGATTCCAACAACAACAGGGGCAGCAGTAGCAGTTTCAAAAGTATTACCTCAATTAAAAGGTAAATTAGATGGCTTCTCTATGCGTGTACCAACACCAAACGTTTCATGTGTTGACTTAGTAGTGGAGCTAAAATCAGAAGTAACAAAAGAATCCATTAATGCTGCATTAAAAGAAGCTTCAGAAAAAGAGCTTAAAGGTATTTTAGGATACAACGAGCTACCATTAGTGTCAATTGACTACAATGGTAACCATAACTCTTCAACTGTAGATGGTCTTTCTACAATGGTATTAGAAAATAGTATGGTAAAGGTTCTAGCGTGGTATGATAACGAAATTGGTTACTCTACTCGTTTAATGGACTTAGCTTTATATATCGCAGAAAAAGGATTAGACAATAAATAAGTGTCATAATTCGATAATTAAAGTAAAAAGTGTGACATAATACTGCTTTTTACGCACAAAAAGTATAGCCTTTATAATATCTAAAAGATATAATATACAAGGGTAAAGGAGTAAGGGAAATCTACCCTTACTCCTTTTTTATACGTAATATAAGGCAGACACGTGTCTGATTATACAATTGCAAGACATAGAACGTGACTTTTGCTACTATAAAGGCAAGTAAAGGGTATTTCTCCATAGCGTGGGTTGATTTCCGTTCCGACTGAGCGCTTTGCCGCTGACGCTTCGCTTTCGCGCAGAGCAGAGCTTCCTGGGGGCGTCCGATGAGCCGCTTCGCTTGCGTTGCAGTGCCTCATCTGTGACGCTGATCTCAGCAGTGCCCAGTCACCACTACAATCAACCCGTATACATGGTATGCGTTTTAACAAATGTTATTTCTAACTTTTGGTGATAAGTCAGATAAAGGGTATTTCATTAAAAGTTTGGATGATACTAGCTGAAAAGGCTTGTTATAACTCTATGTGTGATGGACCAATAAAACAGTTACGTGAATGATGTGAGGAGCCAAGATGGGTGAATCCAGGAAGTTCACGACTAAAACTTTGAAGGGGGTTTCTTCATGTTAACTAAGAAGACGATGAAAGATATTGATGTAAAAGGGAAGCGCGTATTTGTACGTGTCGATTTTAATGTACCAATGGCAGATGGTGCGATTACTGACGAAACACGTATTCGAGCAGCAATCCCTACAATTGAATATTTAGTGGAGCAGGGTGCCAAAGTTATTTTAGCCTCTCACTTAGGACGTCCAAAGGGTGAAGTAAAAGAGGATATGCGCTTAACTGCAGTCGGTGTACGTTTAGCTGAATTAATAGGCAAGCCTGTTACAAAATTAGATGAGTCAATTGGTCAAGAGGTAGAAGAAGCTGTTGCAAACATGCAAAATGGTGCCATTATTTTACTTGAAAATGTACGCTTCCACGCTGGTGAAGAGAAAAATGATGCTGCATTAGCAGAGCAATTTGCAAAATTAGCAGACGTTTATGTTAATGATGCATTCGGCGCAGCTCACCGTGCACACGCGTCAACTGAAGGAATTGCTAAGCATGTACCAGCAGTATCTGGTTTCCTTATGCAAAAGGAATTAGATGTGCTAGGTAAAGCTTTATCTAAGCCGGAGCATCCATTTACAGCCATTATCGGTGGTGCCAAAGTTAAAGACAAAATTGGTGTTATTGAAAGCTTATTAGAAAAAGTGGACCACTTAATTATCGGTGGCGGTTTATCATTCACATTCATTAAAGCGCAAGGCTATGATATCGGTAAATCTTTATTAGAGGAAGATAAAATCGACTTAGCAAAATCTTTTATTGAAAAAGCAAAAGCAAAAGGCGTGCAATTACATATGCCAATCGATGCAGTTGTCGCAAACGAATTTTCAAAAGATGCAGAAACTAATATTGTAGATGTAGACGCTATTCCAGCGGATTGGATGGGCTTAGATATTGGTCCGAAAACAGCTGCTAACTATGCAGAGGTTATTAAAAATTCTAAATTAATCATTTGGAATGGACCAATGGGTGTCTTTGAAATGGATAAATTCGCGAATGGTACAAAAACTGTAGCTGACGCTATGGCGACAACAACTGGTTATACAGTTATTGGTGGCGGGGATTCTGCAGCAGCAGTAGAAAAATTTGAAGTTGCCGATAAAATGAACCATATTTCTACAGGTGGCGGTGCATCACTTGAATTAATGGAAGGCAAAGAGCTTCCTGGAATTGTAGCATTAAACGATAAGTAAAACTGTTTAAAATAAAAAAACATAGGAGGCAATAACGATGCGTAAACCAATTATTGCAGGTAACTGGAAAATGTATAAATCATTTGAAGAGGCTATCCAATTTGTCGATGCGGTACAGGACAAACTTCCTTCAAACGATAAAGTAGACGCTGTTGTTTGTGCACCAGCACTTTACCTACCTACGCTTGTGCAAGTTGCTAGTGAATCTGAGTTAGCCATTGGCGCACAAACGATGCACTATGAAAACGAAGGTGCATTTACTGGAGAAATTAGTCCAGCTCAGTTAGCAAGTGTGGAAGTGGACTATGTTATTTTAGGACATTCTGAACGACGTGAATATTATAACGAAACAGATGAAGCCATCAATAAAAAGGTTGCTGCAGCACTAGCGCATAATATCGTACCAATTATTTGCTGTGGAGAAACGCTTGAGGAACGTGAAACGGGGACTACTGAGCAAAAGGTTGCTCATCAAATTACAGCAGCACTTGCTGGATTTGGGGCACAAGAAGTGGAGCATATGGTGATCGCCTATGAACCTATTTGGGCAATCGGTACAGGTAAAACTGCTACAGCAGAAGATGCTAACCAAGTATGCGGAGCAATTCGTGCAGTAATTAAGGAATTATATAATGCTGAAACGGCCGCTGCTATACGTATTCAATATGGTGGTAGCGTAAAACCTGAGAACATTCAGGAATTATTATCAAAAGAGCATATCGATGGCGCTTTAGTCGGTGGAGCAAGTTTACAACCAGAATCATTTTTAAAATTATTGGAGGCGGCAGCAAATGCCTAAAAAGCCAGTAGCATTAATTATTCTAGATGGCTTTGCATTTCGCGACGAAACTTTCGGAAATGCAGTAGCCCAAGCAAACAAACCTAACTTCGATCGTTTATGGAATGAGTTCCCGCACTCAACATTAATTGCAGCAGGTGAAGCGGTGGGGTTACCAGATGGACAAATGGGGAACTCTGAAGTTGGACACTTAAATATCGGTGCTGGACGTATTGTTTATCAAAGCTTAACACGCTTAAACAAATCTATTCGTGAAGGAGATTTCTTTACGAATAAAGCATTTTTAGATGCAATAGCACATGCTAAGGCTCATCAATCGAAGCTTCATATTATGGGCTTACTGTCAGATGGTGGCGTACATAGCCATTATGAGCATATGTTTGCACTATTAAAGCTTGCCAAACAACAAGGCTTAGATGAAGTCTTTGTACATGGCTTCTTAGATGGTCGTGATGTTGGACCGACAACAGCTTTAGGCTATATTGAAGAAACTGAAAAACAAATGAAGGACATTGGCGTAGGTCAATTCGCTTCTATTCATGGTCGTTATTATGCAATGGATCGTGATAAACGCTGGGATCGTGTAGCTCTTACTTACAATGTACTAGTTGATGGTGCTGGTCAAACAGCTGACAGCGCAGCAAGTGGTGTAGCTGAATCATATGAGCGTGATGTAACAGATGAGTTTGTTATTCCATTTAGCGTTCAAGAACATGGAGAAGCAGTGGCAACAATAGACGATAATGACGCTGTTATTTTCTTCAACTTCCGCCCTGACCGTGCAATTCAGCTGTCGAAAGTGTTTACAAATAATGAATTTGATGGCTTTGCATTATCAGCTAAACAGCCTAAGAATTTGAAATTTGTGTCATTTACACACTACAGTGATGAAGTCAATGCGCAAGTTGCATATGCAAACGACAACTTGAAAAATACGATTGGTGAAGTGTTAGCTTCTAATGGCAAAACACAGCTTCGTATTGCAGAAACAGAAAAGTATCCGCATGTTACATTCTTTATGAGTGGTGGTCGTGAGGAGAAATTTGAAGGGGAAGAACGTATTTTAATTGCATCTCCAAAGGTTGCAACATACGATTTACAACCTGAAATGAGTGCCTATGAGGTAACAGAAGCATTGCTTGCAGAGATTGCGGCCGATAAATTTGATGGCATTATTCTTAATTTCGCTAACCCTGATATGGTTGGGCATAGCGGAATGTTAGAGCCAACTATCAAGGCTATTGAAACAGTCGATGAATGTCTTGGTAAAGTAGTAGATGCACTCCTTGCAAAAGGTGGCGCAGCTATTATTACAGCTGACCATGGTAACTCTGATGAAGTTCTTACTTTAGAAGGGGCTCCAATGACAGCTCATACAACAAATCCTGTTCCAGTAATTGTGACAAAACCAAATTTAATGTTAAGAAATGGTGGCATTTTAGCCGATTTGGCGCCAACCATGTTAGAATTATTAGAGGTGTCACAACCTTCTGAAATGACAGGTAAATCATTAATTGAAAAAGAGGAGAATTAATTATGCCATTTATTACACAAATTTATGCGCGCGAAGTTTTAGACTCACGTGGGAACCCAACAGTAGAAGTTGAAGTATTTACAGAATCAGGCGCTTTTGGACGTTCAATCGTACCATCAGGTGCATCTACAGGTGAATATGAGGCAGTAGAATTACGCGACGGTGACAAATCTCGTTACCTAGGCAAAGGTGTATTAAAAGCAGTTGAAAATGTAAACACAATTATTGCTCAAGAGCTTGAAGGTAACTACTCAGTTCTTGATCAAGTAGTCATCGACAAAGCTTTAATCGAGCTAGATGGCACAGAAAACAAAGGTAAACTGGGTGCCAACGCCATTCTAGGTGTATCAATGGCAGTTGCGCATGCTGCGGCAGATTACTTAGATGTACCTCTTTATCAATATCTTGGTGGATTTAATTCAAAACAACTACCAGTACCAATGATGAACATCATAAATGGTGGCGCTCACGCTGACAACAACGTAGACATTCAAGAATTCATGGTAATGCCTGTAGGAGCAGAGTCATTCCGTCATGCACTACGTATGGGTGCTGAAATCTTCCACAACTTAAAAGCAGTACTTAAAGCGAAAGGCTATAATACAGCTGTAGGTGACGAAGGTGGTTTCGCACCAAACCTTGGTTCTAACGAAGAGGCCATTACTGTAATTTTAGAAGCAATCGAAAAAGCTGGCTATAAACCAGGTGAAGAAGTGAAACTTGCAATGGACGTTGCGTCATCTGAATTATTCAATAAAGAAGATGGCAAATATCACTTAGACGGTGAAGGTGTTGTCAAAACTTCTGAAGAAATGGTTGACTGGTACGAGGAATTAACTGCTAAATACCCAATCATCTCAATTGAAGATGGCTTAGACGAAAACGACTGGGCTGGACACAAATTATTAACAGATCGCATTGGCGCTCGCGTACAATTAGTAGGCGACGATCTATTCGTAACAAATACGAAAAAATTAGCGGCTGGTATTGAGCAAGGTGTTGGTAATGCAATCCTTATCAAAGTAAACCAAATCGGTACGTTAACAGAAACATTTGAAGCAATCGAAATGGCAAAACGCGCTGGTTACACAGCAGTTATCTCACACCGTTCTGGTGAATCAGAGGATGCAACAATTGCTGATATCGCAGTTGCTACGAACGCTGGTCAAATTAAAACAGGTGCTCCATCACGTACAGATCGTGTAGCTAAATACAACCAACTTCTTCGCATTGAAGATCAACTTGGTGCAACAGCTGAGTATCTTGGTTTAAATTCATTCTATAACTTAAAATAAGCTATTACTTTGTAGCTTTACTGGTATCGCCTCAAAAGTATTTATATACTCTTGAGGCGATTTTTTTTTAGGGGGTCGGGTGATTGAGGGGCAGTTTTTGGCAAAGTGATCGAGTAACGTGGGGAGCTGCTCGGGTAGTGTGAAAAAGTGATCGGGTAGCGTGGGAAAGTGATCAGGTAATCCCGAAAGCTGCTCGGGTAAGGCGAAAAAGTGATCGGGTTCCAAAGAGAAGTGATCAGGTCCCCGAGAGAACCGCTCAGGCAGGATAAAATTCAAACTATGATTAAAACTTCACCTTAGATGCTCTTGAAATTAGCTTTAATTAGATTCATGATGAATTTTTAATTTTAATAAATACACAAGATGGACCTCATCTATCATTTTCTTTACTTCATTCTCGTCCTGCAAGTCATATGTTCGTAAAGAGTTTCCTTTTGATTCTCTGTAGACACCCAATACATAAGTTTCATTTAATTTTAATTTTACGGTTTCATCTCCAAATGCAGAATACCATCCACTAACACTACTTTCGGTAGATGGAATTTTGCCGATTTTTTGAGGGATTGATTTAACACTGGGTCCATAAAGAAAAGCCAAAGATTCATCATCTGTCTTTATTATTCCAAACCCTATATTACCTTTCTCTACTTTGTTTGGACTTTGCCCATAAGATAGTGTCATTAATGAATTAGATTCCAATTGCCCATCTTTGTAACTTTCAACCCAAAGATCAACCCAACTTTTATCGGCATTATTTAATTTGAAATTATAGTCAAACAGTATACCTAAATTTAAATCTTTGAAAGTACTCTCATATTTAGAATCCGTGTTCATCGAAATAGTCGCTAATTCTGTATCCTTTTGATTAGTACAACCTGAAAGAAATAACAAAAATAATGTTGATAGGATACTAAAAATAAAATATTTATTTCCCAAAAAACAACCTCACCTTTTATAAATTTGCTGCCTTTACTAAAAAAGGCAAATTGCTTTATAGATTATTATTCGACAAATCTTGTAAAAAGACCTTGCAAAGCTTTTAACGGAATAAATGCACTTATTGAAAGCTATACAAGTGCAGTGTTTAGTCCGTTATTATATATTTAATTCAATAGTAAAACATAAATTACATATAGGGGAAAAAGCTTAGAAAATGGAGAATACAATATTGAAAGGAGAATTACGATGAAAATTCTTGAAACAGAACGACTTACCCTTCGCTTACAAACAACAAATGATGCGGGTTTTATCCTTAAGTTAATGAATGAACCTTCGTGGTTGCAGTTCATTGGTGATCGCGGATTGAGAACAGTAGAGGATGCATGTGAATATATAGAAAATGGACCAACTCGCATGTATGAGCAATTTGGCTTTTGTCTATATTTAGTTGAAAGAAAAGAAGATCAAACTCCGGTTGGAATTTGCGGTTTAGTTAAAAGAGAGTCGCTAGAAGATGTGGATATTGGATTCGCTTTTCTTCCTAAGTATTGGGGAAAAGGATATGCCTATGAAGCAGCCTCAGCGACATTGGCATATGCTCTAGAGACACTAGGACTAAATCGTATTGTGGCTATCACAACTCAAGATAATCACGCTTCAGCCAAGCTACTCGAAAAGGTAGGCTTGAAGTTTGAAAGATTAGTACAGTTTTCCAATGATGCTGAAGAACTTAGACTTTTTTCATTTGATAATCAATAAAAATTAATATGAAAGCAAAGGTGAGCATGTGAATATTAGAGAAGCGAATAAATTAGATTACCCGGAATTAAGAAAAATCTATCTTGAATCCCGTCGTGAAAATTTCCATTGGGCGGCCTTAGAAGAAATGACTTTAGACGATTTTGATAAAGATACTATAGAAGAACATATAATAGTAGCGGAAGAGGATCATCAAATACTTGGATTTGCTTCATTATACTTGCCAGATAACTTCATTCATAATTTATTTATTCATCCTAATTTCTTTGGGAAAGGTGTAGGGGGTCACTTACTAAATGCTTCCGTTAACAAAATGAATAAACCGTTAAGATTAAAATGTGTATCTGAAAATCAGAAAGCGTTGAAATTTTATGAGAAGAATGGTTGGAAGAAGGTAAATGAAGAAGGGGAGAAGGAAAAATATTGGGTTATGATATATGAATAACGGGTAAAGAAGGTAAACCCCTTCAAACAAGAGGGGCTTACGTTTCATAAAGTAGCGTTGTTTTCCTTTCCAGGCTACTCACTTTCACACAAAAAACATCTGCCGCTGCCGCTACGCTTTCGTACAATAACCATCTGTTGGCCAAGCGGCTCAGGTGCACTAAACACTGCATTTACCCTCGAAGATAATCTCCATAAAAAAGACAGTCTTTAGTGATTAACACTTTAGACTGTCTCTACGTTCATTAAACGATTATTTCTGTGCCCAGTATTTGTCTAGCTCTTGATCTAGATAGACCCAGCCCTTCCATGCGATATGAATCGTATCCATAATGAAATAAGGATCATAGTCATGGCTTGAGAAATCAACATATGGAACACCATTATCAGTCAAGATCTGCCCCATTTTTTCGTAATATTTTTCTCGACGTTCTTCAGGATATTCCGTGTAGTCATACCAATGACCATTTACTGGAATAGATACAAATAGTGGCTTTGCACCAGCATCCTTTAAAACATCAATGACTAGCTGTAAATCCTCATATTCAGGTGAAGTTGTATAATCTTCGTTTTTTCGCATGCCTTTAAACTTTTTAATATTTGCGTTTTTAAGGCGCTTATAAAACTTGTTTTCAATCATTAATTCATTGGATACACGTTTCTCGCCATATTTCTCGGCATTTTGCAATTGTTGCTCAAATGTTTGGTCGGCAACTAGTTTGTCATTGCTTTTTAAGTTACTTCCTTCTCGAGGGAAGAGCGAGTAATATAAATCTTTTTTCTCTAAAAGTGCCTTTTGGACATGGCCTGCCATCATTGCAAGTCGTCCAGTGATTGGTTTTTCTTTACCACCAGATAATTTATATTCATAAATTGTTTTTAGCAGTTCATCGCGATTGACAGTATCGAATTCAAGAAGGCGTTTCATTCCTCGATTTCGAAGATCTTCGTCAATGTCCTTGTTGTATGCTAAATCATATGCATGCAACATCGAATAGTTTGGAGAAAAATGTAATTCATTCATGCCCTTTTTCGTAAACCACTGAGGGGAAATGATGAAGACAATTTTCTTATCCTTTAAATTCTCTTCCTGTGCAGCAAAATTTAAAAAGTGTGTAATAGACTGCATTCCACCACGCCCGACCATAAATGTCGTATAAGGAGCATTTGTAGCTCGATTATAATTATAAGGGTGGAAAGGATCAAAACGATTTAATTCTGAGGAGCCATATAAAGGCATAGTATTAGGCTCCTGCAACATTCGCTCCTGGAAATACATCCCTTGGAACACTAACGGAGACATACTAGTCTTTGCCTGTTCTACTTCTTCATCAGAAATCCAAGCTTTAATCCAGGAATTTGGGAAGAACACAACGGCAGCAAAAAGTACAAAAGCAATTAATAATGATAGAAAGCCTTTCTTAATCATTGTCTTTCAGCTAATTCCGCTACAATACGATTTGGCGTGTTCCATTCCTCACGGTTAAAATCAGTAATTGGTACTGAGATATTAAAGCGGTTTTCAATTTCCACTAATAAATTAATGGTACCGAATGAATCAAGAAGACCTTCTTCAAATAAATCGATATCTTGATTTTCTAAAATGATATCGTCCTCGCATAACTCTACTAGCATTTCTATAACTTGTTGTTTATCCATATTATAAATCTCCTTTATTGTTTAGGCTGTGTTATTCATAAAATTAACAATTAACATGAACAGAGCCGTTGATTAAAATAATGTACCTGAAAAAATATAGAAACCAAAGCAAATGGCATTAAACGTGATAAATACGCTTATTGCATGAGTCCACTTATTTTTTGGCCAAATTTTGCGTTTTTTATTCCAGCGTTCAAATTTATCGAAGCAAATAATTAACAAGGCGTGGTAGAGACCATAGACAACAAAGTGCAATTCCAATCCGTGCCAAATACCCATTAAAAAGAACAGTAAAAAGAAGCCAAGATAAGAAACTGTATATTTGTTTTTAATCCATTTTTTCTTAGTCATCCAAAGCACAAAGCGCATATAGACATAATCCCTGAACCAGAAGGAAAGACTCATATGCCAACGGTTCCAAAAGTCTTTAATATTACGACTCGAGAATGGACGGTTAAAGTTAATGGGCGTTTGAACACCCATAATGCGACTGACACCAACGGCAAACGCACTATAACCCGCAAAATCGAAAAATAAATAAAAACTATACATATACATATACGCTATTTGCCCTTGAAAAGGTGTCAAATAGTTATACGTTTGGCCTGGTAAATAAATAAGTGTGTAATTGTATATTAAATAAGCCAAAATAAATTTATATAAAAAACCTACAAATATATAATTGATCCCACTTAACAGCAGTTTTTGATAGTCTTGCCCAGACGGCACTGTGTGCATATCTTTATAAAAGCGTCTCCAACGATCAATAGGTCCCGATGATACTGTTGGGAAGAACAGTAAGAAATAGGCAAGCTCAACGGCTGAAATTTTATCCTTAATTAAACCATCTCGCGTTTCTAAAATCATTTGTACCGATTTAAAGGTAATATAGGATACCCCTAAGAACCCAAATAAATTTTTAAGACCAAGTATTGGCAGAACCTTTACAAGCACAAGTGGCAAAATAGACAATAGTACAGCAATGACGAATACAGAGGTGTTATTCTTCTGTAAGCGATATTTTTGGTAAACGATAATTAATAATAACTGAAATACTGTAAACAGTATAAGAGAAATGGAGCCATTAAGGGAGTTACCAAAAATAAGAGCTAACACGACAATCGAAATAACAATATTATAGCCTTTAGATGATTTCCCTCGTAGTCCTAAAATAATGGTTGGCAGTAACAAAATACCAATGATGATGAAAAAAACTATATTTCCATAAGGCGTCATACTGTTTCCATAACCGCCAATCCTTTACGATCAACTTTACCGTTTGTATTTAAAGGTAAAGTGTCAATGTATTTGAATGTTTTCGGAATCATATAAGACGGTAAATACTCCGATAACAATGCTTTAAGCTGCTTCGTCATTTTGAAGGCAGAGTCCGTCAATGGCTCGCGAAGAACAATATACGCACTTAATGATACAATCTCATCATCTTTTGAAACAGGTATAACAACACAGCCAGATACAGGTGGAAGATTGCCCATTTGTTTTTCAATTTCCTCGATTTCTAAACGATAACCGTGTAGTTTTACCTGGAAATCTTTTCGTCCAGAGAAGAACAAATAGCCATCTTTTTCATAACCAACGTCTCCAGTTTTATAAATACGTTGATCCCCTATTGTAGGGAACGCTTTAAGTGTTAAATCAGGCGCACCAAGATAACCTGCACTTACAGTCGGTCCAGAAATAATAATCTCGCTATCTTCTAACAAGGATAGATTAGGCTCAGATAGAGGGGCGATTGGTAATTGGTCAAATTGCTCCAAAAGCTCCTTTGTTACTTCTACATAAGAGACGGCAACGGTTGTTTCTGTAGGACCGTATAAATTAAAAATAGATGCTTGAGGGAAGCGCTGCATTAATTCTGTCGCTACGGATACGGGTAACACTTCTCCGCAGAATAAAAATGTATCTAGAGCAGGCATTAACTCCTGATGCCACTCCTTGTTCATTAAACACATCTTCGCGAAGGAAGGTGTGGAAGTCCAAACGCGAACATTAGATGAAGCTAATGACTCAAATAACGCTTTTGGATTAGCAATTTGCGCTTGCGTAATCGCGTAAAGTGTTTGCCCGCTAACTAGTGCAGGATATAAATCCATCACAGATAAATCAAAGGAATAAGGCGCTTGATTTAGAAACACACCAGATTCCTGTAAAGGGAAATGTTCATGCATCCAAGCAACAAAATGTGCTAAATTATCAGCTGTAATTTGAACACCTTTTGGCTTACCAGTAGAACCAGATGTGTAAATAATATAATAAATTTCTTGATCCTTAACCCATGTTGAAGGCTCTGTCGAAATACTAGTAGTTTGAGCCACTAAATCACTTACTTCTACTACAGGGACTGCTAGGTTCGAGCTTAACGTTTCAGTCTTTAGTAGTAAGCAAGCCTGAGAAGCTTCTATAATAATCTGTAACCTTTCAGACGGTGTAGAAGAGTCCACAGGTACGTACGGATGACCCGCCTTTACAGCACCTAAAAAGGCAACGATTTGTAAAGGTGACATATGCCCGTAGACGACGATAGGCTGTTGTCTTTTTAAATCAAGAGCCATTAAATATTGTGCTACACAATCAGAAAGATGCCAAAGCTCACCAAACGTTAAAGATTCACTGTCGGTTTGATAGGCAGTTCGATGTGGATGCTGTTGTGCCACTTTTTGAATAGCCGCTAAAGTGCTTAACATAGTTTATATCTCCTTTTCTTAAAATTCCGTATATATAAACGGTCCTGCGTTCATATCATGGAAGCCATGAATAAGAAACAAGAGCACTAAAATGATGAAATAAAATAACGTAAAGCCTATAAAACGAAAAAGCTCATTATTTTTAATGGATTGCATAAGTCCACCTCCAATTAAAAATGAAAAAAGATTGTAACTTTGTAAATATACTAAATAAATTGATATTTTTTCAAGTTTTTTCTAAATTATTTTTACATTTATTAAATTTTTAACACTGATTTGACGGATTGTAGAGTGAAATGTTGCTAAATTTCTATTTATTCATGAAATCATAAGATTAATTTAAGGTAAAATTAAGGTTTTGAAAAACATGACTATTATAAAGGGTAGAAAATGTTTTTTTGTATCACCTCAACTTGAATTTTTCTAAACGTAATCCATATTTATTATCGCTGTTTTTCTGCTTTATTGGTACTTAAAAAATCCTTAAATTTTGTAAAGAACATCGAGACAATTGATCCCGCAGTAATACGCCCACCTCAAAATTCGGCAATAGCAAAGAAGTTAAGTGGGAGAGTAACTGCCCGTAAAAGCCCGATTCTTTCAACTAATAATCATGGGGCACTATATCCTATTAACCATTTTGACTTCGTTATTAAGCATAATGTATGAAAGTAAAATCAAAGTAAATTTGATGAAAAATATCGGTATAAAATAAGTTGAGATGCAAAGGGGGACGAAAAAGGAAGCCGCAAACATATGAAGCAGATGATGAAATCGAGAATCTTTCGAGGACTGTTGCCAAGACATATTTGGGCAAAAAGAAAAGCGCCATCATCCAGTTAATCATCTCAACTTATGATAGCACCCGTATTGTGATCCCGCTTTAACGGGCAGTAATTAATCTGTACCTAAAGTGAAGCGTCAGGTATAAGAATCCCGTTTCACTTTATTCCGCATTAACGGGCAGTAATTAATCTGTACCAAAAGCGAAGCGGCGAGGTACAAGTATCCCGCCTCAAAATACAGAGAGAGAAACTGCCCGTAAAAGCCCGATTGGTGAAGACTAATAATCAGCGGGGATGAAGAAAATCCCCACTGATTAAAGTTTCACTTTATTTGAGAGCCTTTAACACTTTTTTTGAAACGTAAAATTCAGTGCCGTTGTAAACATTGATTGTGTCAAACGTATGCGTTTTTGCGGTCTTGTCTTGTTCGTATATTACTGTGTTCTTATTAACGGGGATTGTAATGGTTACATCCTTTTTTTGTGCAATAAATTTAGGGTTTTCTTGATCGGTTAAGTCAATTTTAGAAGTGTAGCCTTTGTCTGTGAAAGCCTTTGTTGCTGGTATATATAAATCATCTGTAAGCTTATTTAAATCGAAGCCCATAAACTGTGCCATCGCATGTGCTAAATCTGTGTTTTCGACAAGGCCTGTAATTTTAGATGGTCCGAATGAGTATAAGAATACATCCTCACCAGTATGCCCACCAGTTGTATAGCCAATGTTGGCGCGATTTGCAAGCATTTTTACCATTTCTTTGCCCAGATCTTTAGTCGATTTTAATGTTGCAAGCTCATTCTCAGATAGATTGTCTAAGCCATAAAGTGCAGCGACTTCTACAATATTTGAATTGTCTTCTTTTAATTGGCTCAATGCACCTTCAATTGTCATTTTAGCCTTCTTCAGAGGATCAATATAGGCAGATACAGGTGTGTTGGAATAAGTACTTGTCGTGTTAACATTACCCATTGTAATCCCACTATTGCCGTGGTCTGTAACAGCAATGACCATTGTATTGCCATCTTTTTTTGCAAAATCAACGGCTTCTTTGACTGCTGCATCGAACGATAAAATATCGCTAATTATGCCGATCGTGTCATTTGCGTGTGCCGCCCAGTCCACCTTGCTGCCTTCTACAAATAAGAAGAAGCCATCTTCATCCTTCTTAAGCGTATCAATAGCTTTACTTGTCATCTCAGCGAGTGTAGGCTCAGATGCTCTTGTTGTAGCGCGATCTAAATCGTAGGCAAGGTCACTTGGAGCAAAGCTTCCCCAAATTTTTGACTTTTTACTATTAAGGAGCTCATCACGCGTCTTAACAATGTCATAATTTTTTTCTTCAAGGACATCCACTAAATGCTCGCCATCTTTACGAGCATTTTTTGTGGTACCCGGTGCCAAAGACTCTAAGCCACCGCCTAACACGACATCTATGTTTTGATAAACTTGCTGCTCAGCGATGTCATCGTATTGGCTTCTATTTTTCACATGTGCAGAAAAGCCAGCTGGTGTGGCATGCTGAATTTCCGAAGTAGAAATTAGTCCAGTTGCCTTGCCTTGTTGCTTAGCCCCTTCCAACACATTAGCTACAGGTCTATAGGCATCTTCTTTGGCAATTGGCTCTAGCCCTGGCGAATTAATAACGGCTGGTAACACACCTACAAATTTATCATTTGATTTATGACCAGTTGCTAACGCAGTAGCAGCAGGGGCTGAGTCAGTAATGGCTGAATCGGCAGAGTATGTACGCACTGCCCCTGATAAAATTTCATCCATCGCCAAGCTTTCCCCTTTGTACCAACGAGAAAGTGTAACGGCATTATTACTACTACCATCCATCACGAGCATAATCACATTTGTTGGTTTCTTTACTTGGGCTGCTTGTACTTGCGGCTGAGCGATACTAATCGACGATAAAGCAATAGCACTTGCTAACAACAATGAACTCCATTTTTTTGAGTATTTCATGATTTTCCTCCTTTTGGTCAATTCACAAGTAAGTGTAAAGGAAGGTTGTAAAGCTAGGATGAATTAATTGTTATGAATTGTGAGGGGATTATTAAATATAGGATTAATCACTGAAAGTTAGGTGATTGGAGTGGAGACTGGGCGACTTCTCGGGGAATCAGTCACAGATAAGACCATGGAGCGAAGCGGCTCATCGGTTGCCCTCCCAGGAAAGTGCCAAGTCGGAATGGAAATCAACCCCACATTTTGGTGATGAGCGACTAAAGGGGAAAATAGAATCTGCTTACTATCCATTGATTGATGGAAGCTTGCAGATTCTAGAATTTGCTATAAAGTTTGTGAATGTTTTTCACCGTCAATGGTTTCGTAAAATAAAACCCCTTTATCATCAACAAACAAGTTTAGAACCTCATCCTCTAATAACACTTCTTCTGAACCATTGTTTATAAATATTTTCGTTAAAAAGCCGGCATTATCATAATCGCTGCAATAAATCGCATCGTCAAAAGCCGCCAAGTAGTAGCAGGCTGTTTCTGTAACTTGCCTATTTTGTTTTGTTGCTAAGTCATAGGCGTATACCATGTTATCGTTCAAGTTATTATAATAAATAACATTGCCAACAGTATCTGTGTACCACATATCATGCATGAAATCATACGCATTGCTTGTAGCAGCAAAGTAGTTTTCATTTGCCCAAATATGATCTTCACTTAGTTTCTCGTCATTCACTAAAAAATATGCGTAGGAAATAGCGTAAGGTTCAATAGGATTGATATCATTCCAAGTCGTATCAATATGATACCAATCGCCATTAACACTTACTAAATTCCATGCGTGAAGCTGATTATCACTATAACCATATACATATTTAGCATCAAGACCAGCTGCTAAAAATAAACGATAGGCTAATAGTGCATAAGCTTGACAAACACCAGTTTCATTAGTAATTAATTCATAAACCGATTGTCCTTGTGAATCACCTTTATCAGTATAAGTGGCTAGTTGTACGACAAAGTCATTAACGGTTTTAGCACGATGAAAATCATCCATGTCAGCGGTAATAGACTTCTTAGCAAATTCCTGAACATAGGCATCAATTTTCTTTTCTTTTTTCGCATCTGAAATATATGTAAAGTCAAACTCTACCTCATAACCATTATCTACTTCCCATGCTTCCCAGTTGTAATCTTGGATATAGCCTGTTGTATATGGATTAACAAAATTAAGTATGTTATAAAGATCATTTATTTGTTCTTCAAATGTATCCCAATCTAATTTTCCTCTATACTTGACTGTAAAGTTTGGCTCAAAAGTTGAAATATGCTTTTCAACTTTTTTTGAAAACTGCAGCATAGCAGGATCTTCCTTGAATAATGTCGTTGAAAAAAGATTTTCCGTAGAAAACTCACCTGAGGGGGCTTTACTAGCAAGCTCCTTGGGGTCTATAGTGATTTCTTCATCTGATTCAAGTTCGTCTTGTAATACTACTTCGAGGGCCTTGATAGTAGCTGAGCAAGCGCTAAGCATGCTTAAAATAATAAGTAAAAAAATCAGCAATATACTCTTTTTCATAATTCCTCCCATTATTATTATTATTATATTTTTGGGTCATCACTAAAACGTAGGTTGATTTACTTTATAAAAACGGATATATTCCTTTTTTTAGTGAAGATCTCGCTTTTACTATTATAGGGTAATATGGAAGGAGTGTGGTGTGCTATATTTTGGGAAAACTAACCGATATAGGGCGAATAAGGCCATTTATTAATCTCGGTTTGTCAAGAGAACCTTTTTTTGTTATAATATGATATGTTGTGATGTTCGAAGTTCGGGAGGTGCAGTGAATGCATACAGTAGTATTAGTTTCATTAGTTATCGTTTCAATAGCGTTGATCGTTGTAGTATTACTTCAATCTAGTAAAAGTGCAGGCTTGTCAGGTGCCATCTCGGGTGGAGCTGAACAACTATTCGGAAAGCAAAAAGCACGCGGTATGGATCTAATCCTTCATCGTACAACAATAGTGTTAGCAATATTATTCTTTGTTTTAGCACTTGCTATTACAAAAATCTAATAGTTGAAGATATATCGCCTAACCTTACTGGTTGGGCGTTTTCTTTTATGGTACTAATTATTTGGACGTCAATACATAGTTAGTTCAGTAAAGTGAACACCCGCGGAGCAAGGCGAATACTCGCGCGGAGCAGGGAGATACTCGCGGAAGCGAAGCAAATACTCGCGCAAGGAAGGTAAATACCCGCGAATCTCAAATTGACGGATGGAAAAGCTAAAGTGATAGATAGAATCATAGAACCCCAGAAGTCGTGGATAGAACCATCAAAATGATGGATAGGATCCTAAAAATGCCAGAAAGACCATCGAAATGCAAGAAGACCCATCAAATTAATAAAAAAAGTAACAATCGCCAATGCTTTTGAGGAAGCTTCAGTATGGCTATAATAGGTATAGTATGTATTTGGATGAAGGAGAGCTCGCAATGAAAAAATCGTTATCACAGCCTTTTTTCTTTCAAGCAGGACCTCGAGCAGTTTTATTATTGCATGGATTTACGGGAAGCTCGGCGGATGTGCGAATGCTTGGTAGATTTTTAGAGAAAAAAGGGTATACTACATTAGCGCCTCATTATAAAGGTCACGGTGTGGAACCTGAGGAACTCATTACAACAGGTCCTGCTGATTGGTGGCAGGATGTCGTAGCCGCGTACAAACAGTTACAGGATGCTGGCTATCAGGAAATTGCGGTTGCTGGCTTATCATTGGGTGGTGTCATGGCTTTAAACGTTGCGCTGAATAACCCAGTTAAAGGTATTGTGACAATGTGTGCCCCAATGACGATGCGTACAACAGATGTTATGTTTCAAGGTGTACTAAAATATGCGAGGGACTATAAAAAGTTCCAAGGTAAAGATGAGGAGCAAATCGAAGCTGAAGTTGCGTTAATTGCTGAGAAGGGCATGCCATCTCTACAAGAGTTGCGAGCGTTTATTGCTCGGACACGTCAGGAAATTGACATGATTTATGCACCAATTTTTGTCGTACAAGCGACAAATGATGAGGTAATTGAGACAGAATCTGCCAACATTATATATAATCAAACTGAGTCACTTGAAAAACAGATCAAGTGGTATGAAAACTCAAAGCATGTTATTACGTTAGATCAAGAAAAAGATCAGTTACATGAAGATATTTATTGCTTTTTAGAAAGCCTAAATTGGGCACAATAAAAATATAATTAGGATTTTCTCATGAAGGAGGGAAATTATGAAAGACCAGAAAGATACACTACAAAGTCGTTTACTCGATTTTTTCGGTGGAGAAGAATATAAACCATTAACAGTTGGCGAAATTGAGGACTTATTTGGCTTTGAGGATGCTGACGAATTTAAAGAATTAGTGAAAACGTTAGTACGTATGGAGGGGCAAGGCTTAATTGTACGTTCTCGCTCCAATCGTTATGGCCTACCAGAGCGAATGAATTTACTTCGAGGTAAATTTATCGGACATGCGAAGGGCTTTGGCTTTGTGACACCTGATGTTGAGGGAATGGACGATGTTTTCATTCCACCACATGAAATAAATGGTGCGATTAATGGCGATACGGTGTTAATCCGTGTGTTAAAGGAATCATTCGGTGATCGCCGTGAAGGAACGGTGACAAAGGTAGTGGAACGTGGGCAAACGAGTTTTGTTGGGACGTTCCAAGCAAATCGAGGCTTTGGCTTTGTTGTGTTAGATGATAAAAAACTACCGATGGACATTTTCATTGCTAAAGGAGATACGTTAGGAGCTGTCGACGGACACAAGGTTGTCGTTGAGGTAGCTACTTGGCCAGAAGATTTAAAATCAGCAACAGGCTATATCACAAAAATTTTAGGGCACAAAAATGACCCAGGTGTGGATATTCTATCTATTTTATATAAGCACGACATTCCACCTGAATTCCCAGAAGAAGTGGTTGCTGCTGCGCAACGCGTGCCAGATGAAATTACAGAGGCAGATTTAGAAGGTCGCCGTGATTTACGCCACGAAACGATTGTGACAATCGATGGAGCAGATGCGAAGGACTTGGATGATGCTGTAACCGTAACGAAAAATGTAGATGGTACTTATAAACTTGGCGTACATATTGCAGATGTTAGTTATTATGTAACACAAGGCTCTGTAATAGATATTGAAGCTTATGATCGTGCGACGAGTGTATATTTAACAGACCGCGTGATCCCAATGATTCCGCATCGATTATCGAATGGAATCTGTTCATTAAATCCACAGGTTGACCGTCTAGTACTATCTTGTGAAATGATTATTGATGCAAATGGTAATGTGGTTTCACATGAAATATTCCAAAGTGTCATTAAAACAACTGAGCGTATGACTTATAAGGACGTTTACAAAATTTTAGAGGAGCAAGACGAAGAGCTAATTAAGCGCTATGAGCCATTAGTGCCAATGTTTAAACATATGGCTGAGTTATCTAATATTTTACGTAATAAACGTCAAATGCGCGGTGCTATTGACTTTGACTTTAAAGAATCTAAAGTGATCGTGGACGAAGATGGCTGGCCAGTAGATATCGAATTACGTGAACGTACAGTCGCTGAGAAATTAATTGAAGATTTCATGCTAGCTGCCAATGAAACAGTAGCAGAGCATTTCCATTGGATGAATGTACCGTTCCTTTACCGTATTCACGAAGATCCAAAGCCAGAAAAGCTGCAACGCTTCTTTGAATTTGTGACGAACTTCGGTATTTTAATAAAAGGTACAGGAAACACAGTCCATCCGAAAGCTTTACAGGATGTAATAAAAGCTATTGAAGGCATGCCAGAGGAGCCTGTTATTTCAACGATGCTTCTACGCTCGATGCAACAGGCAAAATATTATCCTGAAAGCATAGGCCACTTTGGTTTATCAACCGATTTCTATACACACTTTACGTCACCGATTCGACGTTATCCGGACTTAATCGTCCATCGTTTAATTCGAACGTATTTAATTAATAAAGATACATCAAAAGAAACAGTGGCACAGTGGAGTATGGCGATGGATGAAATTGCGGATCATACTTCAGAACGTGAACGCCGTGCTGTTGATGCAGAACGTGATACAGACGCACTGAAAAAAGCACAATACATGTCCGATAAAATTGGTGAAGAGTTTGAAGGGATCGTTTCGTCGATTACAAACTTCGGGATTTTCGTAGAGCTGCCAAACACCATCGAAGGACTTGTCCATATTAGCAATATGACAGATGACTACTATCGTTTTGACGACCGTCAAATGATTATGATCGGTGAGCGTACAAATCGTCAATTCCGTATTGGTGATGAAGTTACAGTCCGCGTAGCAAATGTTATTATTGAGGAGTCATCCGTTGACTTTGAAATCGTCGGAATGGTAACGTCATTTGGACGAACACGAAAAGCAGCACCTACTGTCATTCACGCACGTAAAAATTATAGCGACAACAAAGGTGGCCGTAATAGCCGCAAAGGTGGCCGTGAAGAAGAAAGAGGCGGACGTGGCAGCCGCAGTGGTCGTAATGAAGAAGAACGTGGTGGACGTGGCAGTCGCAGTGGTCGCAACGAAGGAGAAAGAGGCGGACGTGACAGTCGTAGTGGTCGCAATGAAGAAGGACGAAGCGGACAAGGAGAACGACGTGAAAACGACCGTGATCCACGAGGACGCCGCAAAGATGGCTCAAACTCAAGTCCAGGCCCTAAAAAAGGCGTGAAGCAAAAGCAAAAGTTCTACGAGGGCGTTGCCAAGAAAAACAAAAAGAAAAAACCAAAACGTAAATAAAAGTAATGGCGAAAGCACCAACTAGCGCTTTAAAGCAATTTGAAGCGGGGTGCTTTCACTTTATCAATAAAAGCAGGTTGACCCTGCTTTAACCTTTAAGTAGAGGGTGAATAATATGGCAAAAGGTACTGGGAAAGTATTAGCACAAAACAAAAAAGCCGGGCACGACTACTTCATTGAAGAAACAATCGAAGCGGGCATGGTGCTCACAGGCACAGAAATTAAATCCATCCGTGCAGGAAGGGTTCAACTAAAAGAATCTTATGTACAAGTCCGCAACGGTGAAGCATGGATCAACAATATGCATGTCAGCTCATTCGAACAAGGCAACCGCTTTAACCATGACCCACTGCGCGCCCGCAAATTACTGCTCCATAAAAAGCAAATCGGCGAGCTAGTCGGTGCCGTAAAACGTGACGGCTACACAATTGTTCCGTTAAAAATGTACATTAAAGACGGCTATGCCAAACTATTAATCGGCGTCGGCAAAGGTAAAAAAGATTACGACAAACGTAATGACATGCGCAAAAAAGAAGCGAAACGCGATATGGAACGCGCCTTCAAATCTAAAAATCAATAGTCATAGATTGTTAGAGAGCTCACTATATTTAGATAGTGAGCTCTTTGTATTTGGACAGATAGAATTCTAAGAGAGGTTCTAAAAGATATCGAGTTAAAAATATAATAAAGAACTACCGCATATAATAGGAGGGAATCCGCATTCTTACAATAGAACGAAAATTTATGTTTATGAACATAGAGCACATTTATTTTGCCGAGAAACGTAACAATGCCAGTGAAAGAAAAAAGCTAGTCTGCTACCATCAAACAAAGCGACCAGCGCAATCGCTCCAAACCCAAAAGACACTGCAAATCATGCTACAGCAAGATGAAGAAATCCTATTAGCGAATCTTTCAAAAATGAATCGCTATATGCTTCGCCGCGCCAAAAAAGAGCCATACGAAGTCATCGTAAAAGAACATCCCTCTGACCAAGAGCTAGTAGAATTCCAGCAATTTTACAACGCCTTCGCCAAAATAAAAAATACAAATCGCGTTCGAAAATTTCATCTACAAACGTTAAAGCTACTTCGCGAAAAAGGCGCACTCGTCTATACAAAGCTTCAAAACGACAAAGGTGAAGCACTATGCTATCGACTGTACATTGCCGACGAAGATATCATTTATAATTTATATACAGGTACGGCTGTCTGGATCAAGGATAGACCTGACTTAAAGCAACAAATCCGCTTCGCCAATCGCTATTTACTATGGGAAAATATCATGATGTTCCGTAGCAAAGGATACGCACACTATGATTTCGGCGCAGTAACGAGTAAGGAGGAAATTAATGAATTCAAGCTCGGCTTTGGCGCACAAGAGGTAGAGGTCTATTACGGCTATCTTACAGAATCCAAATTAGGAAAACTTATTTTGCGATTAAGAGACTTAAAATTTAAGATGATGAAATAAGAAAATCATTGTGAGCTAGCCAATTTTTTCTACTATGCGGGACACTTGAACTATAGATAGATTTGCTTTATAATAAGTATTATTGAATGCCAGATTACATGGAAGCGTACTTTTAGCTCCCACCGTACTAGAAGAAATTCTAGCTCCTTTGCTTGAACGAAGCTTACGTGCTTTGATTCATATTCAAGGGGACGTTACGGATTCGACAGGGATGGTTCAAGCTTTGGTCGCGCGTCGGAGGTCTCGGCTCCGTCATCAACGGAAGTTATATAATAACTGGCAAACAACAAAACTTAGCTTTCGCAGCGTAAGCTCGTAAGCGCTCTGCCTCTCTATCGCCCATGTAGAGAACGTGGGGCCCAACTTTAGTGGGATACGGTCGATGGTGCCACCTGAGTCACCGACAAGAGATTTCCAGGTTAGCGTACAAGACGCCTGTTTGTCGGCATAATGTTACGTGAATCGTAAATAGGCAAACTACACGCGTAGAAGCTGAAGTATTGGAGTTTCTGGACGCGGGTTCGACTCCCGCCGTCTCCATTTTAAGGAATCAAATGATTTCAACTGATGTCAAAACCCTTGGTAAATTAGGGTTTTGGCATTTTTCATTTTCACCCAATTTCTATAGATTGTATTCAAACGTAGTCAAAAACGTAGTCAAAAATCAATTTACGAATTTATTAGATCTCAAGGTAGGTAGCAAATTTTTGAATTGCTCCTTCTTTAGCTTTTTTCGTTACATGTGTATAGATATCCATTGTCGTTTTCACATCAGAATGTCCTAAGCGATCCTGAACTTCTTTTAGTGATGCTCCAGCTTCGAAAAGAAGAGAGCAGTGTGTATGTCGCAGGCCATGTGGTGTGATCTTTTCTAAAGAATGTTTCTTTTGGACATTATACATCCATTTCTGGACCTGTACGGGTTGAATATAGTCATTATTAGTATTACTAAACATTAACTGGCTAGGTGTAATAGTATTATGACCTAAAATGAAATACTCTTTTTTCTGGATTTTCTTCCACTCTTTTAAAATAGCTAGAGTAGCATCATCAAGTTTAATAATACGGGATGAACCTGTTTTTGTTGTTTTTAAATATAGCTTCGCACTTTTTCCTCGACCAATGGCTTTTGCGATTGTAAGCTCATTGTCTTTTAAATTTAAATCCTTCCAAGTGAGTGCAAGTGCTTCACTTTTGCGCATTCCTGTAAAGGCGAGTAACCGTAACAAGGTAAACGATTTGTAGTGAAGAGATTGCTCGCAACAATTTAAGAACTCAATTAATTGCTCACGTGTATAAAAATTTTCCGCTTTTTCTTCGATTTCAATCGCTTTTCGAGTTTTAACTCTAGTTTCAACATGAGTGAATGGGTTTATCTGAATATAGCCGCGTTTAATTCCAAAATCTAATACTAAAGCTGCATATGATTTGATAGTTCTAGCTTTTGAAAGCTTTGTAGCCCATTCATCAAAATGCATTTGGCAGATATCGATATTAATTTTATCTATTTTGTAACTTCCCATTGATGGTAATATATGATTTTTGAAGTAACCAAAAGTTTTGACAAAGGTGCTTTCTTCAACCGTTTTTTCATATTGAACTATCCATAAATCATATAGCTCTTGAAATGTTTCGGCGCGAACTTGACGATAAGTTCCTTCTGAAACTTGGATTTTGATTCGAGACAGAGCTAATTCAGCTTCTTTTCGAGTTTTAAACCCACGTTTTGTCGTTCGCTTCTGTTTACCTGTTAATTCATCGATTCCTAAATAAACCTGGAACATATAAAGGGTGTCACCACTTTTATTGGTATAGCTTTGTATGGGTGATACTTTTTTCTTTTTCATGTATAGTCCTCCTATAATCGTTGCGGGGGCAAGATTAAAAAGAGAGGATTAAACCTCACAGTTATAATATATAATTTTACTGTGCGAAAATCCTCTCATAGCTTTTAGTAGCTGTATTCTTCTAGAAAGCGATCAATTTCTTTTTTTGCAACCCGTTTGATACCGTCGATTTCGCATACTTTTAGGCCCAATTGACGAAATTTAACCAGTGTATTGTTTGAAACGCCTGCATATTTAGCAGCTTCTGATAAAGAAAACCATTCTTTTGATACAAAACGCTGAGATTTTATCGCTTGGTTAGTACAATTAATGATTAACTCGGTTAAAATATTTTCTAGTCCTTTTGAAACTTCAAATGAATGTTGCACTTTAATTACCTCCATTTTTTAAATATGATTTATCTCTTTTAATTCAATTCCTCTGTAACCATATTTATTATTCCCTTTGCCATCACGAAATCGTCTATAAGATAGATTTGAAAGGGTTTTTAAATATTTATGAATGATTTGTTTAGTCTCTGGGATAACTCCAATTTCGAAGCAATACTGATTATAAGCATTTTCGAAATCATTAGTATAAATTTGGTAACTAGGATGTATTTTACAATGTGTTTGTATAAAACTATCAATAGAATTATTTTGTTCATAATAAGCATCTGTAACATCTTTTATCTCTGCGCAGTTTGTAAACACATAATTATTTAGCTTCCAGCGTTTTAAACCTTCAAGAGCCCATTTAACAATATAATCTTTTTCATCTAACAACTTTTCGAAAAGTTGTGTATCTTGTTGTGATTTCGAAATAGGATTGTTAAAAGGGAATATAATGATACGTTGACTAAAAGCGTTCGATTTATCTACACCATTTATGGTAGGCAAGTGATTACCAGCAAATAATAAAACTGCGCTATTAATAAAATTAATAGGTTGGCCATAAATTGGGCGGGCGGTTATATAGTCCCCTCCTGATAATTTTTTGAAGACATCTAATTTGTTTAAACGAAATTCTGATGTTTCACCACAAGTGTTTAAACGTTTCCCAAGTAATTGGGCTAAATATTCTGGTTTATTTAGTTGCTCAAAACTTAAATTAGTAAAAGATTCTTTTCCAACTAGATGCTCTAAAGTTTTTAGAATTATGGATTTACCTGTATCCTTTGGCCCCAATAAATAAGGAATGTATTTGACGTTTCGTACTTCAGAAATGACATAGCCAAATAACTCTTGAATACGTAAGTATAAACTTCGATTGTTATTTGTTATGTCAGACATGAATTTTTCGAAATAATAACCACCTTTAATTTGACCATCACGGTAATTAGCATTAATAACAGAAGTAAAGAAATAAGAGGGATCGTGTGCAAGAAAAAGATCTCTTTCTGTATCAAAAACACCATTAGCAAATGATACTAAATTCGACTTTTTGTCAAACAAGTCTTCAGGAGCAACTATATTTTTGTCTGATTTAATCCACTGAACAATTTCTCTAATGCTATTAGTATTGATTTTACTTTTATAATGATCTGGAATGTTTTGTCGAATAAATTTATCTGCATATTCAGTAGTTACGCCGATGTAATATCCTTTTTCATCATCCCAGTGATATAAAGCATCCTCCAAAGTTATAAAAGTATTATTTTGCATGACAATAGCCGCTAAATCGTTATTAGATATGGCATGAGATTTTTCTTTCTTCCTAGAATAAGGTATTTCTTTATTTACAGTAGGAGCAGAAGACAGGTGTGAATCTAACTTCTTGAAACGCTCATCTATAAAAAATTCATTTTGCTGATTTACAGGGAAATTTAATTCTTCGTAGACTAATGGGTGTTTCTGATTTAAGATATCTAACCCAACTTGAAGATTTGTCTTAGTAAATTGAAGTTTCTTCTTTTTCATTTGATGCATCCTCCAAATTTGAATTAGTTAATGCATTTTCAAATTTCTTTTTTACCGAAAGTGCTTCAACAGAAGGTAGTAAGTTAAGAAATAAATAGCGGTTAGCTCTCGTAGTGGCTAGGTTCCCATTGAAAATACATTCTAAGATGGTTTGTTTAGAAATTGGATCTTGCATGCTGAAAACTAAAAATGAATATGGCCCGTATTCCCAGTATAGTAACACCTTTTCTCCCTCTTTTAATTCAGATTTTCGGGTAATTTTCTTCACCATACTTTGATTAGATATATATAATGCTGGCTTATTGCTATCTCGATTATCGATCGCTAAAAAAGTGGATTTACTATTATTGGTATTGTTAATGTGAGAGTTTAGAATATGTCCGTTTAACTCGGAAGAACCGTTTAAATTTTCATAATAAATAGCTGTAGTAGGCTCAATTAATTTAGGGCCCAATCCATATGCGCGTATATAATTAGTATCAAAAGCGATAGAACTGATCCCAGTTGTATTGTCTTGACTAAGTTTCAATATTTTCTCCATTTTTTTAGAAAGTTCATTTTGTTTATTTTTTTTCATTTGTAAACACTCTCCTTAAGTTTTAATTGCTGCTAACAGTTAAAAACTATATCTTCAATTCTAAATTTTGTTAATGAAGTGAGACTTAGAGAAAATTGAATATTAGCTGAGAGTAGGGGGATTGTAATTTACACTAAAATGTGTTAATGAATATTTTTGTAAGGTGTGTTCCAAGTGTTCAACATGTTCATATGAAAATAATTGATGTTATTTGATGGTTGTTTTGTATATTTTTATCTAGGTATCTTTTATTCTTAGATATAATATTATAGTGAACATTTTGAACATCTTGAACTTAAAAGGAGATAGAGTAATGACTAGGATTAAAATCGAGGAAATAGAGGAACTAGCAGAGCTAATTAGTGATAAACTAATTGTTGATTTGGAGCAGCGTTTCAACTTAAATTTAAGATCTTTAAATGAAAGGATTATTACAAATGTAGACGAAATTGAGATTCAATCAATTAATATTGATCCAAATAAAAATTATTTATCTTGGGAAATAGAGGAGGATGATTACAAATTAAAAATCATAGATGATAATTTAATGAATTTTTATAAAGAGACTTTATGTTATTCAGATGAAAATGTTTATAAAAAATTTTTAAATAAACTGCAAGATGATATTAAGGTCTCTTTAACAGCTGAATCTTTACTAGGTCTAACTGATATTTCCAAATCAAAGAAGCAGAATAAAACTTTAAAACAACAAAAACTTCAAGGTGTATTTTTTGAAAATTCGGAAGGGTTGAAAGAGAATATGCGCGTTTGGATAACTAGATTAGCTAGTTGACAATACTGCAAAAATAATGGAGAAGATAGATGAAGAAAGTGATATTGTAATCAATCGAGTGCCTAAAACGTTAATGCCAGTTGCAGCGTATGTTTTAAATGAAAATAAAAATATATCTGGAAAATTACTGAATAATATATTAAAAGAAATAAAGTGATCCAGGAGAGCTTGTTATCATATTTAGATTTTATTGGATTATTGAATTCTAAATCGGAAATTTTTATCAATAAATCATTAAACTTGTATTTATTTAATCGATTTACTAATTTATACGATTTAGATATTTTAAGTAGGAGCATTTTTAAAAATTCTCTTGAGATAAAGGTT
>NZ_JBHJTF010000053.1:0-30433 GCF_042267565.1 Lysinibacillus sp. NPDC056232
ATTATATATATATGTTAGTTACAACAATTAATTCATAATTTCTACATTTTTATTTCAACTGAATATTCATTTAAAGGGAACATCTTATCCAAATTATTTCAATCTTTTTAATATCATGCTTAATAATGGTACACTAATTCAATTTTAAGCAAATATAACTCGTAGCTTAAGAAATATAGCTTAGCAAGGGTTTAAATAGTATGTAGTAACGACTGCTTTATGGCAGTCGTTTTCTTTATTCTTCCCATCCCTTAATCTGACTTAGCCTTAAATCAGAAAATGATCAAACTTTTTTATAAAAATTAAACAATACTTCACAGAGGAAGAAACCGTTTTGATCAATCTTTTTTCAAAACGGTTTCTTTTAATTTAATGTAAGATGTGGGTTTGTGAGATATTTTTGATCAAACATTATTTTAAAGAAACACCGAGGTGTCTTATGTTTTTTAAATTAAGAATATTGATAAATTGGAATTTAATTACTTAACATTATACTTATTTTCGGAGCGAGGCATCTTATCGGTGAGTATATACCAAGTAATGCTTGCTGTTAATAATGTTGACGAAATCAAAGCTGTAAGAACACTATATGTTTGCCAAATAAGTATCGTTGACCAATCGAAGGCAAAAAACATTATACACTGGGCAATCGTAGCGATTAGGAAAATAATTGTTACGATTGTTCTCTTTTTTGTCATTGGCTGCTGCTCATTCGTTTTCCTTTTTCTTAATCCTAAGAGAAATAACAGAACGGCCAATAGGCAAAGAATAATTGTGGTAGACGACAAAATGATGTCCAAAAGCTGTGTGCCGCTTATCTCATATGACTGAGTTAGATTGCCGTTTAATATATTTTTAACTTTTAGTACCAGGTTTATATTGGTATTTGCGCCGTTGCTCAGTAAGCAGATGGCTGTTCGTTCATTTGGCAGTATGGCTACTTCGGTTCTAAAATTCGGATTACCCCCAGTGTGTTCTATAAACGTTTGTTCGGCGTTTACCGACCAACCTGCCGCATAATACATATCGTTGACAGCCGAAACAGACATATCACCCCTATGTGATTTTTCGATAACCCTGTGAAATATTTCGGGTATGTCCTGCAAGATACCCATCTGTATGCCCATCCAACGCGCCATATCTTTTGTATTAGAAATGATATAGCCGGCAGGTTTATTCCCAGCATAATCCGGAGCGTTAAATGGAGTTGTTATGAAAAAGGAAGAACGGTAGCCCTGCGCTAACTGTCCAGTGGCTTGAGCATCTTCTTTATAAACATACGTCTGGTGAAGACCTAAGGGTAGAAATACCTGTTCCCTCATAAAGTCTTCATAGCTTTGTCGTGATACAATCTCAATAACCAAACCCAATACGTCATAATTAACGGTTCCATAGTTATATTGTTCACCGGGAGAGAACGCCAATTCAGCATCTACCAGCGTTTCCACAGTCTTTTGCAACATATCAGGCGTATTGCCTTGTGGAATATTTTGAGTATGTCTAATATTTGTTAGGCCGCTAGTATGGTGAAGGAAGTTATTTAGTGTAAGGCTTTGCATATCAACAGGTTTACCTTGATACTTTAACGTAAACCAAGGTAAATATTTTTGGATAGGGTCAGTCATTGATAGCAGCCCTTGCTCTTCCAATAGCAGAATCCCCATACCAGTAAAAGCTTTACTCACCGAGGCCAACTCATAGAGTGTATTTTCACTTGCAGACAACCCCTTTTCAAGATCTGCATACCCAGAAGAAAAGTAGAACACTTCATCATTAGCAAGTATTGAGATTGACATTCCAGGCACACCTGATGTACGAGAGGCATCATCTAGCAACGCTTGTATTGCCACAGATTTCGAATCTGACAACGCATAACTTTGTGTTGCGAATCCTGAGAATAATATAAGTATCGTTAATACAAAAACAATAGTCTTTTTCATAAACTCTCCTTTTTGAAGAATTATAAGAGTATAAAAAACTTATTTTTATAATTGAATCAATTTCATAAATCATATGTTCCAAGAGCTTAGACTGCTCCTTTGAAGAAAACTTACATTTTTAAAAATTATGCTGCTTGAGTTTGTACTTGTAATAAAGCATTTAGACGATCCACTGCTAACTTGCAGGCATTATAAATAAACGTAACCAGGTTGAAATGAAGTTTGGCTTTTCTTCCTGTTCTATGACGGATGTTGTTTAACTGAAAATATTGTTTTAAATAAGCATTCACACGTTCTACAGCGGTACGTTCCTTATAAAGTTGTTTCCAAAGTTCAGAGCCACGTGCTGGATACGTGAATTTCCGTAAATTCGTGTCACATTTGATTTTGAAACTCTTCTGACAGAGGGAATCATTACGTAACGGACAGGTTGCACATTCCTTTGGTCTTGTGAATTTTAGTGTGCGGTACTTTTCATCGAAGCTGTCGTAACGGTAGCTATGTTCACGTACACATGTCGGTCTGAAATTCTCATCAAATTCAAGATATCCGCCTTCATTACGGACATTATAGGGAATGACTGCACGCATTTGATACTTATGTAGCTGACGGTAAATTGGTTCATAATCATACCCTGCATCAAATATAGCGGTCGTGAAATGTTCAGGAAATTGGTTCTCTACTTTCTTTAAAAGAGGAATCGCGGCTTTACTATCTGACAAATTGGCAGATGTCATGAGGCGTCCAACGATATATTGCCCCTTTGTTGTCACGGCGAGATGACCTTTAAAGCCAAACCAAAACGTATTTTTGCCGTCACTGTTCTTTTTGATGCCCCAATTCGGTTCGATGGGCGCATCTTGCCACAGTGTCTCCAGTGGTGTATCAAGTTGATGCCTAATTTCCTTTTCATAAGTCGACTGATTGGCTTCGATTTCTGCTTGTTTCGTAAGCCAATCCTCGCGTTCTTCTTTCGATTTTCGTCCGCGTTTTTTGGGCGGTGCAGGCTCTTTTTTCTCAGAAGGCTTCGCTGCATCGCGTGATTCGAAATGTGTGGCATCGATTGCGAGGTGCTCATCACAAAGAAAGCCTTCAATAAAAGCTGTTTCAATCAATGTATCTTGCATGTAATCGAGGACATCTGATTGACTAATCACATCGATCATACGCGAATAAGACGCTTCAGAAGGCACAACATCTGAAACAAGAAAACCACAATCTAAGCGGAATAAAGGATCATTGACCAAGCGTTTGATTAAATCCTTGATCGTTGGAATACGCTCGACAATACGAATAATCAGTGATTGGATCATCGTACCATAGTTTAGTTCACGTGGGGCACCACGCAATGTCCTTTTTAAAAACAACTGAAAAATAGGTTGTACGTCGAAAGTGGCAAAAATCGCATCAAAACGACGGGAACTTTCCATTTCCAATAATTCTTGGATGTCAAATAGGCTCATTTGTTTTACAATAGTCATAGGGCATTCACCTCATTCAGTATGGTTTAGTTTAGACGCTACCATTATACCGAATTTGGGGAGGTGCCCGTTTTTTATTGTTTCAGAACCCCTGATGCTAAAGGGATTAGAATTATGAAATTAACTCAATTATAAACTAAATTCTAATTTATATTTCTACTTACCTATATAATATCAAGTAATTGTGAAGAGTTACACTTAAACTAACGGGTGCTTTAGTCCAATAAGAATTAAACAACTTTATTAATGATTTTTGAGTACAATTTCCTTTAAATGGATAAAAATTGCACAACTTAAAGAGCCTTACTGCACACTAAATTGTAGCAAGGCTCTTATATTTTTATATCAAAATTAAACAACTATATTATCGTTTTACAATCATAACTTTTTATACACCTCTGCATAAGAAAATTTCAATTGCACTCTTAGTTCTTTATTTTCACTTTCCAATTTCTTGACTTTTCTTTTTAAAGATTCAATAAGGGCGTCTTTATTATTTTCATTCATTTCTCGCTTCACTTGTTTAGGTGTGGGTACTTGTGCTTGTTGTTGCCTTAACGTTTCAATTCTTTCACGAATATCCTTGTTGTTGTATAGTGTTGCTTTCGACACTCCAGCTTCACTAGAAACACTATTAAAATTAATATTTTCGTTAGCACGTATAAGCCTTTTAATAGCTTCATCTACCTTTTGATAGGTGTTAGCCTTACGCTTGGCGTGAATGTCTTTTAAATGAGCAGAACGGTCATATTCAGCCATTATTTGCACCTAACTTTCTTTTCATACGTTCTTGTCTACCAAAGATGACACTTCCTTCTTGAAGGGTATTTAAAACATTTTGGTAACGATGTAAATTTTTTTCGTTTTTCTCAGCTATATCTTCTCGTCCTCTTTGTTTTGCTATTTCAATTGCTTTTGTCGTTGTTTTAATGTGCAACTCATATTTTTGCTTATCTAATTCTGAAAAACCTACAGCTAAGTCTTTACATGGTGTTTGGTTGTCGCCACAAGTAAGACAAGGTGGTGCTTCCATATGAGGGCAATTACCGTTTAGACGAGCGTGACATGTTCCATATGGGTTGTCCATCGCGTTTAGCTTATGGTCTTGCCATAAGGCATCCAATATGTCTGTGGGTATATCTTTTCCTGCTTTTATTTCTTGCACCTCACCATTTAAATCAAAGCTAAATACACCTTGTTTCATAACCGATTCAAACGCTTTTCTTTTCGTATCATCTAATAACTTGGCGTACCTCATTGTCATTTCTGGAGAAGCGTGAGCCAAAAGTTCCTGTACTGTCAGAATGTCTGCACCGCCATTTATCATTTTCACCCCATAGGTATGTCGGAACTGATGTGTCTTAAAATGGAATAGATCGCCATTTTCGTCAGTGATGTTTGCTTGTTTTGCCAATAAGTTCAGCCCGTGTCTAATGAAGTGCTGACTATATGGTTGTCCTTTTCGATTACCACGATAGCGAACAAAAATATACCTATTAGGATTGTTATCTTGATTGCTAAGTTCTTTTGAATTGTTGATTAGAACCGCAAGGATTCCCGCTAAATCTTCATCAATTGGAATACGATGACCTTTTACGTAGGTTTTTTCAATATCGGTTTCAATGGAGTATTGACCATTAAGTTTTACTAAGCAATCAGAGGTTAGCCCTAATACATCTGATATTCTAAGTCCTGTTTTAAACGCCACCCAAACTACTGGAACGACATTTTTATGTAATTGGTCTAGATGAAAGAAGAGTTGTTCTAAAACAAAGTCGGGAATGTAATCAATTTGTTCAATAGATTTTTTTCGCAGTTTAGGCTTATCTTCAGGAAAAACCAAGAGTCGTGCATGCACTTCAGGAGCCATCTCATACTCATATCGTTGAATGTCTTCAAGAAATTTTCCTACAATAAATAATGCCTTTTGTATGTACATTTCGGGATGTGCATTCCTTCTTGTCAGTTGAGTTTGAGAATATTCATGTAGATATTCAATGTATTTTTCTATATGTTTTCGCTTTAAAGGTTTTAAATCTTGCCATACTGGTTCTAGTGTAAAAATAAATGTAAAAAAAGATGTTAGAGATTTCATGTAATTTAATGCTGTACCCCACGAGAATCCATTTTTACTAAGTAAGCGTTGTTTAAAATACCTTTTGACTTGCTCACTAATTGTATTAGGTATCTTTGAGAAATTAAGATAATAGTGTGTTTGGCTTTTATTGTAATGAATTCCGTATCTATCATGTAAATTACGAATATCCCATCTATCTTTTCCCCATTCTTCTCCCTTATCTGTGTATTGCGAGAAGGCTATATAAATAATCCTTAGAAAGCCTGCAACCGCGGATTTACCTATTCTATCTTTGCTAATCAGACTTCTTCTTATTCTTTGGGTTTGGATTCCTTTTTCATTCAACCAAAATAAATACTCACTTTCTGCTTTTTCAATATCCAACTTCAATAAAGAGGATAGTTCGGGGTGCTTTTCATTTATGAACTCCGTTACCCGTTTCAATGGGGATTGAGCCGCAAAGGCATTCTGGACTGTCCATAAATCGTTAAATAATTGTTGATAATAAACGTATTTCACTTCTAAATTAATCATGGGATTATTGAATCGAAAATGAATGTTTTTGTTTGTATTCTTATAGTTACCTACCACTTCTTTGAATTGCTTAATTTCACCTATAACATCGATATTCCATTTGTCGTTGACGAAGAAATGGGAATTATTTACTTGTTCAACTGTTACCCGACCATCTTCGTGTATTGTTTTTTCAAAATAAGTTGAAAGTTCTTTTTCTAAACCTTCATAAAATCCTAATTCTTCTGATCCAACAATCTTGATTTGTTTCATCCAAGTAACTCCTTCTAGTTATTTTTCTTTAGGTTAAATGCAGATTGTGCCTTATTCCAATCTTCTCGAATATCTTCGTCAGAAGGATGTAGATACAAGTTCATTGTTGTTTGGATTTGAGCGTGTCCTAATCGTTCTTGCACTTGTTTAATATCCTTTGTTTTCTGATAGTAAATTGTAGCGTGTGTATGGCGAAATAGGTGAGGGTGTAGGCTTATCCCTGTTTTCTTTTTTAAACGCTTAAATAGAGATTCTACGCTCCAATATTCCATTGGTTTTCCGACATCTTTACCTCGTATTTTCACAAAAACAAAGTTTGAATCTAAATCTAATTCATCAATCACTTCGTACAAATAATCATCATATAAATCCATTAAGGATTGTGACACATATATCTCTCGTTCTCCAGTTTTTAACTTAGCACCGTTCTCCAATTCCCCTCGGTCAACAAGGCGAATCCGGTGTCCTTTTTGAAGGTCAAATATAAAATCCTCCATAAAGAGACCAATAGCCTCTCCGATACGCAATCCCGTTTCAAACAACAACTGAATGAGGAACGTATCTCGGATATTAGTAGTTGCTTGCAATACTTGTTGTACTTGTTCCTTTGTTAGTGTATCTACTTTTTTACGTGGCTCCTTTAATTTAAGTACGTTTCTGGTGGATGGCTTATCTTGATTAACATGGTGTAAGAAACTTTTGTAACGTGTATAACCTCCTGTGAACACTTGTTTCATCAACTTTTCCATCATGTCATTTTGTACTTCTTCATTTCGAAATAAATAGTCATAGAAGTTTGCTATAACTGTAATGGTTAGGTTAATAGTTTTTTCTGTTCGTATTGCTTTTTCTTTTTTAATCGAAGCGACTTTAGAACTTCCATAAGGGTTCCTTAACCACCCCACAAAATCAACCAAATCTTCTAGCCGAATATGTTTATAATTTTTATTAGCTTCTTTTAAATAGGTAAAAAAATGCTTTAGGGAATAACAATATGTTTTCTGCGTATTAGAGCTTTTTCCCGTCTTATCTAAATACTTTATGTATCTCATGACTGCTAGTACAGGAACTCCTTCTTGGTCGAGCAATATATACCTTTTAATATTATTTTCCAAAATAACCTCTTGAACTCTAATAGCACTTCACCCTCCAAAAAGTAATAGTAACGTTCGTTCTTATAACTGATTATATCTAGCTATGGGATAGTTCACCAATTAACGAACGTTTGTTCTATATTATTCTATACATATTATACTAATATTTCAACATCTAATTAATAAATCTAATATGCATGAAAAAAGAGGATATATGCTCATATATTGAACATAATATCCTCTTTTTAGTTTAGTCTATTTAAAAAATTGATCTCTCATGCTTTTTTGTTTCAGATTTACAAATCTGTTATTTTAGTACCTTTGGAGCTGGGTAATCAAAGCCCTTTGTATCTACTTCTACCTTTTTCATCTGCTGATCTTTTAATGGTTTTTCATCATCTCGTTCAGCAGCAGCGATAGCATCTACTGTCTCCATCCCCTCAATCACTTTTCCAAAGGCAGCATATTGGCCATCAAGCTGCGATGTATCCTTTACCATAATGAAAAATTGAGATCCCGCAGAATTCAGATCCTGAGAACGAGCCATTGAAATGACACCACGTTCATGCTTTAAATCATTTTTAAAACCATTTGATGAAAACTCACCTTCTATCGAATAGTCTGGACCACCCGTACCATTACCTGAAGGATCTCCACCTTGAATCATAAAATCAGGGACAACTCGATGGAAAATAAGACCATCATAAAAACCTTTTTTAACTAAGGAAATAAAATTAGCTACCGTATTCGGCGCTTTAGAAGGCTCTAATTCGATGACGATTTTTTCATCATTGTTCATCGTAATCGTCACAATTGGATTTTCCTTCACTTTTGATGAATAATCCGCATTTTCTTCCGATTTCTTGCCCTCACAACCTGTCAAAACCAGCACTACCGCCAGCAAAGCAAAGACAAAAGAAAATCCTTTATTACGTGCAAACATATTCTTTCAACTCCTCTTTATAACCAGTCTACTCATTATACTATCAGATAGTTTACGACAAATCATTTTTATAAAAGTCGATGAAAATATTCAAAATATAAAACTATCAAATGGTGCCTCAAACAAACTACTGATTATGGATGCGAACGAGATTCCTTTTGCCCTGCTACAATGCGTTGTTTAGCAATAATCACCTTTAATACAAATGAAAGTAAGCATGCAACGACTAAAAATACAGAGATCATACCAATCACGCCTCCCCAGCCGAAGTGCATCCAGAACACACCCCCTACCGTTCCTCCAACACTTGAACCGAAATAATAGAAAAATAAATAGAGAGAAGAAGCTTGTGCTTTATCATGAGTGGCTCGTTTACTTACCCAGCCACTGACAATCGAGTGCGCTGCAAAGAAGCCAAATGTAAAGATTGTAATCCCTATTATTTTCAAACTAAGTAGCCCATTTAATGTAAAAATTGCCCCTGTGAACATGATTGCAATGGACAATAACAGCATCTTTTGACGACCGTATTGATCAGCTAGACTCCCGAACCAAGCAGAGCTAAAAGTACCTACTAAGTAAATCACAAAAATCCAGCCAACAATCGTAGCACTTAAATTATAAGGCGGCGCCATCAATTTAAAGCCAATGTAGTTATAAAGAGTCACAAAGCTCCCCATTAATACAAAGCCAATACCAAAAAGACAAAGCATGGATAGATCCTTTAAATGTTGCAAAAGAGATATCGTCAATGATTTCATCTGTAATGGACGAGCTGTAAAATGCTTGGAGTTAGGTAGCATCCAAATAAATAACACACTAATCATAAGACTGATAACACCCAGTACAATCATCCCCACCTGCCAATTGTAAAAATCCGTTAATGTCCCTATAATAACTCGACCACTAAGCCCACCTACCGAATTACCACTTATGTATAAGCCCATTGCAATACCTAAACTAGATGGATCCATTTCCTCCCCTAAATAAGCCATCGCAATTGCTGGCAATCCTGCAAATACAACACCCTGTATAACACGTAACACTAATATCGTTTCAAAATTAGGAGAAAAGGCAAGGGCAAGCGTAATAATAGATGCCGCAAAAATAGAAATCGTCATCAAAGATTTCCTGCCCCATGCCTCCGAGAATGAGCCAACAATAATCATACTGATGGATAACGCAAAGGTTGTCACAGAAAGCGTTAAACTCGCAATAGCTGGTGATACATGAAACTCCTTCGCAAATGTTGGTAATAATGGCTGTGTCACATATAAGTTGGCGAAGGTAATAAAACCCGCTAAAAATAAAGCCCAGTTTGCTTTATGAAACGCCTTAGTCCCTTTTTGAATGTAATCCATTTCTCTCTCTCCTTAACATACTTCTAATGTTACTATTATTCTAATACAATAATCTTCAAAACTCACGATTGTTTGTCACAAAATAGACGAATTTGCCACCGTATCAATTATGCCTCGGCATAATTGCGTCCGGAATCGGCTTTGTGCTTAGGCCTGCGTGACGCAGGTCAGTTAGCCGTTATCGCATGGATGCGATGATCTTAGGCTAACATCCTATGTGAATTCCTTTCCGATTCCGTGACATCCGCCGGAGGCTTTAAATTCTTTCAGCGGATGTTTGGACAACCGCTGAAAGAATTTAAATCATTGCCATAACGTGTTGTTGACTTCCGTTCCGACTAAAGGCGCATTCCCGGGGGTGTCCGATGAGCCGCTTCACTCGCGTTCCTCTATTGCTAATCCCCGAGGAGTCGCCCAGTCTCCACTCCAATCAACCTATCTATATTTGATAATCTACCCGTGACTAAAGACATATTTTCTTCATAAAAAATTGGTTTTTATCTATTTTGAGTTGGCAAATATTGTGTTACAGTGAAAGTAATCATCTAGCAATCATTGGTAAATAAGCTCCGATGACTAAACTATTTTCATTGCACAGATTTGGAGGAATTTTTATGAAGATTATTGAAGCTTTAGCCCTTTCAGCACCCTATATCCACCTTGCATTAAAGGAAGAAGCAATCGTGGCTGTCGTTGAGAAGGAAAGTGAAACCGTTGTAAAATACTTAGCTGGCAAACGTGTAGATTCAGGCTATCTAGATGGACAAAAAGTAAATGCGAATGACCAAAATGTTTTCATTGCCTTTAGTGGGAAAAATGCTGATGTCGTTATACCAGAGGATATATACGGAGTTGCTATCAATGCTTTTTCGTTTCCAATCCGTGAAAATGGTAAAGTCGTAGGTGCTCTAGCATTTGGATTGCCTATCGACAACGAGCTTAAACTCGAGGATTATATGGGTACAATGGATAGCATCGTAAACAGCCTACAGGACAAAGTACATACAATAGCCTCACATTCAGAGGAATTGGCAGCAACAAGTGAGGAAATTAACAAACAAGCACAGCACGCCCTTGAAGATTCAAAGAAAACAAATGAAGTCACAGATTTAATAAAAAGCATTTCTCGCCAAACCAATTTACTCGGCTTAAATGCATCTATTGAGGCGGCTCGTGCGGGGCAGCATGGCGCTGGCTTTAACATCGTTGCGCAGGAAGTTAGAAAACTCTCCTTCGAAACATCAAGCGCCACTGAAAACATTGAAACTTCCCTACGGAATATAAATAGAAACCTTGAAAACCTTAAGCAAAATATGGGGCAAGTCAATGACGCAACAAACGAACAGGCTCAGCTCGTTCAAGATTTCAGTGAAATTATTGAGGAATTAACAGTTCTTAGTCGTGAAATGAAGGGCTTTATGCATGATGCCTTAAAATAATAATGAGGTGAAAAAACATTGCAAATTACAATGAATCCAGAATTATTTTTACGTACTATCGAATTAGAAGATGCTAATGCTGTTTTTTCCTTAACAGATGCATCACGAGCATATTTACGTGAATGGTTGCCATGGCTAGATTTCACAAAAGAAATAGCCGATACAACAACATATATAGAGGGCTGTATAAAAGGACATGAAGCAAATAGTAGCCTCTCTCTTGTTATCATTTTTCGAAATGAAATTGTTGGCGTTGCTGGCTTCAACACGATAAATCATAGCAATAAAATCGCTGCTATTGGCTATTGGCTCAGTGAAGGAGCTCAAGGGCATGGTATTATGACAAAGACCGTACAGGCATTATTACAATATGCTTTTGAGGATTTACAGCTCAATAAGGTCGAAATTCGTGCTGCTGTGGGCAACACAAAAAGCCGAGCTATCCCTGAGCGACTAGGCTTTACAAAAGAGGGAACGATCCGTGCGGCAGAATGGCTTTACGATCATTATGTTGACCATGTTGCTTATGGTATGCTCGCTAGCGAGTGGAAGGAAAAATAGAAGCAAAAATAGCCGCCCGATATCATAGATATCAGGCGGCTATAGTTTATTATTGTTCAACTGTTTCTTTTATCTCGTCTTGCGTTGTAACGGGTTCTTGCTTTCCTAAGCCTACTGCTATTTGTTCTAGCTCAGGACGCAATGTATGCTTACCTGCATAGCTTTCAATTAGTTCTTTCACGTCAATCCCTGAAGTTTCCTTCAACGATTCCTGTAATGTTGACATTAAATTCGTTGCGTAGGCAGTTACTTTATTGGCACCGCCGCTTCCTTCCCCACCGCCAGTATCAACAACAGTAATCTTATCGATATTGCCAAGTGGACTCGCAAGCTCTTTCGCATATTCTGGCATCATACGTACAATCATATCAAGGACAGCTGCTTGACCGTAGTATTCGAAGGCTTCTGCAATTTTACGTTTTGCCTCGGCTTCAGCAAGACCACGAAGACGAATAATATCCGCATCTGTTTCCCCTTTTGCACGCTCAGCATCCGCTTTCGCAAGACCGTCCAAACGAATTTTCTCTGCTTCAGCTTTTGCTAATGATTCGATACGGTATTTCTCCGCATCTGCTTGCGCTAGTTCACGCATTTTGTCTGCCGCTGCATTTTGCTCGACAGCATAACGATCAGCATCAGCCTTTTTCTTAACTTCTGAATCGTATTGCTTCTCACGACGTAAAATCTCTTTTTCTTCTAATTCAATTTGTTTTTGACGTTCAATAATGCGAATTTGCATTTCCTGTTCAGTTACTTCCTGCTTTGCACGTGCCGTTTCTAGCTCATACGCTTGGTCTGCACGAGCTTTTGCAATATCTTGCTCTCGACGGAATTCTGCTACCTTTAATTGATTTTCTTTTTCGGCTTCTGCAATTTCTGTCGCACGTTCAAGTTCTGCCTTTTGAGCTTCTTTCGATGCTTCAGCACGCTTAATACGTGTTTCCTTATCAGCATCTGCAGTAGCAATATCCGCATCACGTTTAACCTGTGCAATACGTGGCTTACCAAGTGATTCTAAGTAGCCATTTTTATCGCGTACATCTTTAATCGTAAAGGATACGATTGTCAGACCCATCTTCGCCAAGTCCTGAGATGCAACACGTTGTACTTCCTGAGAGAATTTATCACGGTTTTTATAAATTTCCTCAACCGTCATTGAACCTAAGATTGAACGTAAATGACCTTCTAATACTTCACGCGCCTCATTTTCACGCTCTTCCTTTTGCTTTCCTAAAAATTGCTCCGCTGCCGTTGCAATTTCAGAAATGGAACCACCAATTTTAATGATAGCTGTTCCATCGGCCATAACGGGTACACCTTGTTCCGTATACACTTCAGGTGTTGTTACATCAAGCTTACTTGACAATAAGCTTAATGGATGTGCCTGCTGGAAAATCGGGAATACAAATGTACCGCCACCTCGTATAATTTTTATACGATTTCCTGACTCATCTTTATGTACATTTTTTGAGCCAAGATAGCTACCTGTCACAATCAGTGCTTCATCAGGACCCGCTGTACGATACTTAGTCACATACAGTCCAACTAGTGCGATTAAAACAAATGCTACAATCCCTATAACAATTAAAATTTCCGTTGACATATAAATATCGCTCCTTTATAAAAATTTCTTATCATAAGATCTCACAAACAGTGTTCCTTCCTTCACTTCTACAACAAGTACCGTCGTATCGTAATCGATAGCCTCATTGTCAAAACCTGTTGCTCGCTTCGAAATCATTCCGCTAGTCGTTTCAATAACTACCTCCCCAAAACCGTCTGTCGGGATTGGGACAATGACCTTTCCTAACTGGCCACCAAGCGATTCTTCCGTATAAGCTAAAGAGACATCGGCCGATCGTAGCGGAACAAGAACGAATAAATAAAATAGTGCACTTAAAATAGCTCCGATAATACAAGCAGCAACAATGTTCCAAACGCTTGGGAAAAAGGCTAGTTTTTCTAAAATAAATCCTGTTGCTGACATCAACGTAATGAAAGATAGAATGACACTTGGATTAAAAATCGGTAGCCCCTCTCCAATGCCCTCGACAGCATCACTAAAAAACGTAAATAAAAGAGTTGCAAGGCCCCCAAATATTAATCCCACTAAAAAGATGTGCTCGAGTGAATAGCCAAATAGCGTCAAGTTGTTCACCCCTTTTCATTGTATTACTTATTATACGGACACAGCCCGTGGGAAGTTTCGTAATTTTCCACATTTTCTTAATCTTTAATGATAGATTATGAAATAGTTAATCTCATATAGTGTTATTGTTCTCTGGAAATAGAACCATGTTACCATAAAAAGATAATGACAATTAAGGAGATATTGCATGAGGCTTACTCATCACCAAAAGTTGGGATACCTTTTGCTAAAACATTACCATAATATTAGTTGATCTTCGTTACGACTGGGCGACTCCTTGGGGATCAGCAATAGAGGAACGCGAGTGAAGCGGCTCATCGGACACCCCCGGGAATGCGCCTTTAGTCGGAACGGAAATCAACCTCACGCTATGACTATCCGTCGATTTCTGTCTACGAAAATAAAAAGCATGTCACTAATTGGGCTTTATTTATAAGCTCCAATCGGCTGACATGCTTTTCTTATATTCTAGTACATTTAATACGGTTAAAGAACCCTTCGAAGAATCACCAGCATACACTATAATTGGGGAATCAAACAATACTCGGCAACTAATATAACCAACCATTCGACACAGAAGTATTTGGTTTAGGTAAAACGTACAAGCAACATAAATCTGTTTGCATATAGTATCAATGTATCATTATCAAATATATTAGAAAGGGTGTGCAATGTGAGGAAAGAACATGAAAATTTTATAAGGTTCAAATTTAAATCAAATCCAAGTTGTCATTGTCATTGTTGTGGTTTTTGTTGCCCTTGTCGTTGTAAACCACCATTTATACCTGAACCACCACCCCCTCCAGCTTGTCATTTTTTAGTGTACGTTACAGACGCAGGTCAGCAAGAAACTCCTGATAATATGGTATCAGTAATTGATACGGCAACAAATACTATAGTCGCTACCATTCCAGTAGGAAGTGCTCCCCTAGAAGTAGCGATTACACCAAATGGAGAATTTGGTTATGTTCCAGCTCTCTTCTCGGATAATGTAACGGTTTTTAATACTGCGACAAACGCTGTAGTCACTACCATTCCGGTAGGTTTTCAGCCTCTTGGTGTAGCAATTTCACCAAATGGATTACTTGTTTATGTATCAAATCATGGACTTGGAGCTAACTCTGTATCTGTCATAAGTACAGCTACAAATACAGTAACCGCTACTATTCCAGTAGGGCTCCAACCTCAAGGCATCGCTTTTACTCCGGATGGTGCGTTTGCTTACGTTGCAAACGAAAACTCAAATTCAGTATCAGTTATTAATACAGCTACAAATACTGTGGTTGCTACAATCCCTGTAGGACTTCGCCCAAGATCTATCGTTTTCACACCAAGCGGACAATTTGCTTACGTTACAAATGAATCTAGTAACACAGTATCTGTCATTGAAGTAGCTACAAATACGGTATTTACTACAATCCCTGTGGGAACAGGACCTGTTGGAACAGCCATTACACCTGATGGAACACTTGTTTACATTGTCAATAAAGGTAGTAATACTGTATCTGTCATAAGTACAGCAACAAATTTGGTGATTGCTACAATCCCTGTAGGATTATCCCCTGACCAAGTAACCATCTTGCCGGACGGAACACTTGCTTATGTTACAAATCAACTTGACAATACTGTGTCTGTCATAGATATAGAAACAAATACAGTAATCGATACAATTCCAGGATTTAACGGTCCTACGGGTATAAAAACCGGAACAATCTGTCTGACTTCAGAATCCTAGGTGTCGAGGGTTTCAAGCAGGGGACCTTCCCTTGTTCATCTGTATAAAAAAAGACATACTTCAGTTGCCTTTAGGCAATTGAAGTATGTCTTTTCGATTTTAGTCTGGCTACCTTGAAATGTTTAACGCGAACTTGTGATCACACGATTTGTCACATCTAGGGAATATTAGTTCCTTATTGATCACTGCCTTCTAAATGTGTTGGTAGTTCTTCTGATTCAAGCGACACATTTGACCGTGCTATTGAAAATAAGGCTAAAAATGGGGCTAGCTCATAGCTACCCCCACTCAAACCGTACTATATAGTCATTAACAAAGCCTTTAGGATTCTAATACATTTAAAATAGCATCAAGATCATTGACAGCAATATCCAGGCGTTCCTTTGCCTCGACATTTTGCAGTTTTAATTGATTAAAATCTAGTAAATTTTTCTCATGTTTTAACTTGATAGAAGACAAGCGTTCAATTCGTGATTCTACCTTTTCAATAGCTTGCTCACAAACTGCTGTCCATAGCTTCTCTGATTTCTGCATTTCAGTCGTTGATGGGTTGTGTTGACGCATAATTCGGGCATATACAGCTTCAATTTGTTCAATTAATTCTGAATAAAAATGTCGTTCAACACGAGTAGTTTGGAATGTCGGATGCTCTACCTCTTTTGCATATGGGGTAATCTGACGTAATAGCTTTCCAGCATTTTCTCCAAAACCATGTGATAAATTTAATACATTCATTAACTGTAAAAGTAAACGAATTTCTTCTAGATTAATAAGCTGTGAATCGATGCTTTCCTTTAGCTTTAAGGATTCGATATAGCGTCGATCAAAGTGCTCAATTTCCCCGTTGCGTTGTTCTACTAAATGTTCACTTGCATTGTCTTTTAAGCTTTTAATATAGCGAATGGCGTGGCTTTTTAGCTCTTCCATCGACAGCAAGTTGTCATTGTCTTGTTGTGGCTTTCCTCGTTGAACATACGCAAATGCATCCATTTTTTTGGGCCATTGTGCTGCTGAGGTTTCTTCTGAGACATTATAGCGTATATAAATTCCGTGCATTCCATATCCTCCAAGTCCATTAAACAAGTATCTCTAAAGACAATAAATCGAATACGCTATTTTTTCAAGTAAAAAACTTTTAAAGAGTGAAAATCCTTCTTTCGCACAATTATGCGAAAATTCTGAGTAGTTGTTACTGTTCAGGTTTGCACTATTTATTAAACAGGCGATTTTATCACTTTATCCTTTAAAAGCTTGTTCTCACACGGTTTGAAACATATTCTACGACTAAAACAAGCAAAATTATCTCCTCAAAAAATGGCTCTTCCCTTGTACCACTTATAGACATTCACTAAGTGATTCCAAGATAGATTCTAGCATTTTTATCTTTCATCCTAATTAGGCATCTTGCCGTATTTGATAAATGCTTTTTCCTTCCGTGAAGGCATGAATCGATTTTAATTTACCGATTGATTTGAAATTTGCCTTGTCATAGACCTTTGCAACCGGTTCATTGATCGGCAAGATCCAGAGATATTCTATCCCTTGCTTTACCGACTCTTGCTGAACATGCTGCAGAATATACCCAATCAATCCTCGTCCTCGGTAACTTTCAATCGTCGCTACACTCTCGACTCTCCCTTGATTCCCTGAGATAAAAATATTGGCAGTACAGCAAGCTTTGCCATCCACTCTTAATAAATAATACGTAAAATGCGGAGAATGATAGGTTTGTTCAAAGGCTTTTTCAATTAATGCAGGCTCCCCAAATGTAGCAATACTCATTTCTACGGCTAATGCTTCCTCCCTATTTACATCTGTTACACGTTCAATTTGTATGGCAGGATTATGTGGTAATTGCGCGTATTCACCATTCCAACACTGTACATCGTCAGTAAAACTTTCATATTGAAAGCCATGAAGTTCTAATGCCTCTATACATGACTGATTTTCCTCCAGATTGTATAAATACAATCTTGGGACGAGGGATTTTGACTGATAGAAACTCTTGATTTTCTTTAAAAACATATTTGGATCGGCAATCTTCTTCCAAATGTGTGCATGATTGGCGTCGTAATATGTTGGTATTTCCTTATTGTAAAATAATACTCCTTCATTACAAGTTTCTATCTCACTAAAACTTTTAATATAATCAATGTCTAGTTGCATGATATGCTCAATTTTATGCATGCTCTGTTCCTCCTTCAATCCATCTTTCATATAAATCCTCTAGCTGCTGTTCAAGCTTTTGACGTTGCTCCTTAGCAAGTGTCGGCTCTTTTAATTTCATTTCGAGCTTTTCAATTTGTTCTTCAATGGGTATCTCTTTTTTAGTCGCGTAGATCTTTTCAGGAGCTTCTTTTATAACTGGTTCTTTTACTATTTCTAAGCGGCGTTTTTGTCTTGCCCAATCATAATCACCTTCAAACACTTGAATCGTTTCATGCTCAATCCATGCAACTTTTGTAAAAATCTTTTGTAAAAAATAACGGTCATGCGAAACACCAATAATAGTCCCTTCAAAGGATTCCAGTGTATCCTCCAATACCTCTCTCGCTTCAATGTCTAAATGGTTGGTCGGCTCATCCAGCATCAATAAATTAATATCCTCATGCATTAACTGTGCTAGACGTAAGCGCATTTTTTCTCCGCCACTTAAATCCTTTACTTTTTTAAAGACGTCATAACCATAAAATAGAAACTGAGCAAGAATATGACGTGCTTCAGCCTCTGACACAGAGACGCCCTCACGGAAGGCATCTATTAAACGAATGGCAGGATTTTTATGCTCAAACTGTTGCGATAAGTAGCCAATTTTAACACTGCTGCCGACATGGCAAACACCTTTATTCGGTTCTACTTCACCTAGCATCATTTTTAATAACGTTGATTTTCCACTGCCATTGCCACCCACAATTGCCAGTCGTTCTTCGAAGTAAACCGCTAAATCACTTTCCTTAAATAATGGTTTTTCAAATGCATGGCTAATGCCCTTCATTTGTACAACCTCTTTACCACTACGCTCAGCCATCGTTAAAGCTAAATTCATTTTCTTTTTCGTTGTAGGCCTCTTCACACGTTCTATACGGGCTAGTGCTTTTTCCATACTTTTGGCGCGTCGATGCAGGCCAGCATTTGGCGGATTCGCTTCATTTGCCCATTGCTTTAAACGCTTTATTGTTTCCTGCATTTTTTTAATTTTCTTTTGCTGTTCTTCGTATTCAGCAAACTGCTGTTCAACCTTTGCTTCTTTTTGTGCTACAAATACATCGTAATTGCCGATATACGTAAATGCCTCTCCATCCTCAATCTCAATTATTTTGTGAGCCATCTGATTCATAAATTGACGATCATGTGATACTACAATAACAATTCCTACAAAGTTTCGGACGTAATTTTCTAGCCATTCAATTGCCTGCATATCTAAATGGTTGGTCGGTTCATCTAATAGCAAAATAGAAGGATTGCTTAACAGGATTTGCCCAAGCATCACCTTTGTTTTCTCCCCACCACTTAAGCTACTAAAAGGTTGCTCAAGTAATGGTGTAATACCTAGACCATTTGCAATCATCGCTAATTGCGCATCCATTTCATAGCCACCCTGTAGCATAAACTGTTCCTGCACATGACCATATTGCTGAAGTACCTTATCTGTTACAGCTAACTGCATTTCCTGCTCAAGCTTTGTCATTTTCGCCTTTATTACATAAATTTCCGCAAATGCTTCCTCCAGCACTTCCTTCACTGAAAACATCGGATACTGTGGAATTTGATGTAAATAACCAATCGTCGCTTCCTTGCTTTTTATGATTCGTCCCTTATCCGGTGTATCCAAACCAGCTAATAACTGTAATAAAGTCGTTTTCCCGCTGCCATTCACACCAACAATGGCAACATGCTCCCCCGTATTTACTTCGAATTGAAGTCCTTCAAATAAAACATTTCCACCAATAATTTTTTGTATTTGTTCAGCTTTAATTTGCATCGTTTTTTCCTCCAATGAAACGTGCGAAAAACATCTAGACACAAAAAAGACTGCTCGATTAACAAGCAGTCTTTTCCTCATTAGTTTGTGAAAAAGAATGGTTAATTCGCTACGTTTGATATTTGATTTTGCTTAAAAATGGACAGACCTATCCCGTTGTTCGCAAAATCGAAAGTAATAACACGTGCAAAATACATAGCTGTATCCACTTTTACACATGTTTTCGTAGCGTTTTTATTCATTCCTTTTCACCTCCGTTCATAATAGTTAGCTTTATAATACCATAATTCCGATAAATTGGAAAAGAAAAAATTTTCAGAGGTTAAGATAATTGTTTCAAATGTGTTTTTTATAAAAATGGATAAAAAATCAACATTTAGTAGTGGAAATTATTATCAATTTTTTATAACAACGAAAACAAAAAACGAAATCAATTTAGCATAAAATGATAATAGAATAGTCAATTGCGTTGCCTTATGATAGTAACTTTTTTAACATAATAATAAATAAATGATATATAATGAAAAATACTTTGAATTATTAATTCAGATATACATATTTTAACGGCAAGAGGTGTTTAGATATATTAAAATTTCTCGTATTAGTATTGGCATTTTTAATTGTAATAGTATATGTCATATCGGTTAGAAAGAGGAGTTGGTCATTTTTCTTCATCGGTATCGCTTTAGCAATTAATATAGTTGTTGCTCCACTTTCATTATTTATTGGCCTTATGTCAACAGATGATCCCAATGGAGGATCCTTTGCTTTTATTCTAGGCTTTTTATTTATTCAATCCATTCCATTACTAATACTTTTCATATGTGTTTTAGTAAGTTTTATAATGAAACGACGTGTAAAACAAAAAATTTCTAAATGATTTGGATTAATAGCGATTTTTACAGCTACTATGCAAGAATTAGCGAGTAGCGCAAGCACACAAAAACATAGTGCCAGTGAAATGCGGAAGCTATGCAGGATAGTATTCATGCTAGCTGATCAAACAATTTACTGGCATTTATTGATTAATCGAAGCAGCACTTGCTAGAGAGCATGGTAAGGGCTTTACGGTTCAAAGGATTGTTCATTAGGGTGATATCTGATGGGCAATTTTTTTTATTCGTCATACCCCTTATGAAGGTATATCTTTTAAGGCTATCGGTACTGCTATGCCCCATACCTACACAAAATGCTTTTAACACGATCAAACCCTCATTTGGTTCAATATTAAAATGAGTAGCTATAAGATTGAAAAAGTGCGAGCTCTTGTACAAAGACTTATGTACTAGAGCTCGCACGCTTATGTTCCTATCATCAATTATTATGGCTGTAAGTTAAATGATGTATTTTTCTTGTACCATAAACTTATTGTAATACATATAAAAATTAATGCACCGACAGTTGTAATCCAAAAGAATACATTCCCTCCATCGGTTGTAGAGTTAAGAAATATGCCACTACTAACAATAACTACACAACTAATAATTCCTGACAAAATAATGGCTAACTGACGATTTAGTTGGTAAATTAAAAAAATAAGTACTGCAAAAATATAAATAACACTTACGGTCATAATAGTCGGGAAAAATGGTTGAAATTTAACCGCATAGACAAAGTAATCAAGCTGGCTAATATCCTGACCATTGTTTATCTCAATATTAAATAACTGAGAAAATGGTGTTGAATACTTCCATTCCAGTGAATTATCTATGATACCACTTCCCTCATACCAAGAAATAGCTGTTGACATCAATAAAGTCAAGAAACCAAGAATTAGTTGAATCACATATTTAAACAATGTTCTTCCCCCTTCTCCCTTTGAAGTTAAAGACGTTAGAATAAGATTATAGTTTCCAAAACCAACAAAACTTTACAATATTAAGCTCGATACCATAACGTGTGGTTGATTTCCGTTCTGGCTGGGCGCTTTGTTGCTGACGCTTCGCTTTCGCACAGAGCAAAGCTTCCTGGGGGCGTCTGAGCCGCTTCACTCGCGTTGCTCGCTCCAGGGTCTCGGGCCAACACGATGTTGGTCACGAAGGCGTTATCACAGGATGTGATGGTTTTAGCCTTCGTTCCTCTATTGCTGATCCCCAAGGAGTCGACCAGCCTCCACTCCAATCAACTTATATACATGACAGTGTTTATCATCTTTATTTTATATATTTTCCATACAATAAACTGGTGATATCCACCCGTACTCTACGTTTTCACTTTTTTCACAAACATTTTCACAAACGGTACGAGGAAAACAGATACAATCAGCACTCGGAACAGCTGAAATGCGGTAACGATTGTGACCTTTGCATGCACGGAAGCCGCAATAATCCCCATTTGATCAAGTCCGCCTGGTACGATACTTAAAAAGCTCGTTTGAAAATCAAGGCTATAAAGACTTTTCATAACAAATGTTAAGCCATAGGCCGCGCCAACAAAGATACCCGCCGATACAAAAGCGTAAAATACTTGCTTCTTCGATAAATGTAGATCGTCTTTTTTCAATAAAAGTCCGATGTAAATGCCAAGCATTAGTTGCGCGATATGAAGTAGTGACAATGGCAATTTCGGTACATCGATCCCCACTATATTGATGCCCATCAATAAAAACACTGGACCAAGCATATAACCTGTCGGAATCTTTGCCTTTTGCGCTAGCCAACCTGCTACTCCACACACAGCAAGTAATCCTATTAAGCTCCATGAATACGCCCCATTGACAACTACGCCAGTTCCCCCAGATCCAGACACCATTAATGGCACAAAACCGACAATTAATAGAACCCGTAATATTTGGAAGAACGTAATCACGACCATATCCATATCCCCTTGCTCCTCAGCAAAGGCAACAACCTGTGACATGCCACCAGGTACACAGCATGTCAACGCGGTCGCAAAATCTAAATCCGCACGTTTTGCTACTAAATAACTAACACCAAAAAACAATACAATAAATAATACGTTTAAAACAATCATACTTCCTATAAATTGTTTAATATCCTGTACCGCTTCTGGTGTAAACGCAAAACCAATGGAATACCCCGCAACGATTAAACCAAAATTACGAAAATATCTATGCCATTTCAATTGTACTTTTGTTGATAACTGAACAATAAGTACCGCCGCTATAGCTCCAAGTAACCACGGCATTGGAATATGTAATAAATTAAATAAAATTGCACCTGTTAAACCTATACATAATGTAATGAACATGTGCTTGTCAAAAATAAACATAGAAGCAACCCCTCATAATTGTATGTTTCTATTATGCTGTGAACCTGCCTATTTTTCTACTTCATTACTTTTTTGCAAGATCATATATCGTTAAAATTTAACCTGTTATCGATAAAATTCAACCTCTTATCCAAGATTTTCTCCAAGCCAAAATTTTCTATGCTACATTATTATTACCTGATTCAGTGTTTCTCCATAGCGGAGATATGTAAAGGAGGCCTCCATGAAAATTCATTTAACAATCAATAGTGAGCTAGACGAAACCGAGATTCATATACATGCGAAGGAATACACCGAGCAAATTGAACGACTGATGAAGCAGCTACAAGCTTCACAAACAACAATGCTAGATGGCTACTTTCAACAGGAAATTCATATGCTAAAAATTTCAGATATTTACTCCATTTACGCAGAGGGTGCAAAAGTTTTTTTGCAGACGGAAGAACAGGAATTCGAAACGAAGCGTAAATTATATGAGCTGGAAGCACAATTAGCGAAAGACTTTGCCCGAGTTAGTAAATCAACGCTCGTCAACATTAATAAAATTGCCTCTATTCAAATGGGCAAAATTGGCACAACTGAACTGATTTTAGAAAACGATGTGTCCGTCCATGTTAGCCGGAAATATTTAAAAGAACTAAAACACCACTTAGGTATTGGGAGGGACTCATAATATGAAAATTATTCGCATGATGATTATTGGACTACTCATATCACTTAGTTCTTCCTACGTCTTAGTAACATTAAGTGTCATATCTAATAACGCTGTGGTGTCAGGATCTGAATTACTTGAGCAAATTATCATCGCCGCCATCCTTGGAGCGGTAATAGGTCTGCTGTCCATCATCTTTGAAATAGAGCGTTTACCTTTTATTACTCAGCTTATTCTACATTTAATTGCAGTTACGCTGTGTGTTATGATTGCAGGCTATTTCGGGCGTTGGTTTGAACATTCCGGCATTAAGTATGTTCTTATAAGTGAAGCTATTATTTACTTAATCGTTTGGTGCATCCTTTATGTCCTTCAAAAAAATGATATTGAAAAAATTAATTATGAAATTCAAAAAAGAAAGGAATAAAACAATATGACCTTTTCTATACAAGTTGAAAATCTATGTAAACAATATGGCGATCATCAGGCGGTAAAAGGTATTTCATTTACGGTTGAACAAGGCTCCCTCTTCGCCTTTTTAGGTGCAAATGGTGCCGGAAAATCAACGACCATTGAAATACTTTGTACATTATTGAAAAAATCAAGCGGTACTGTAAACATTAATGATTATACACTTGGTGCAAGCAATGACAATGCGGAAATCCGAAAATCCATTGGTGTTGTATTCCAGCAAAGTTTACTAGATGAACGATTAACGGTGCGGGAAAATATAATTCACCGTGGTCAAACATATGGCTTATCAAAAAAACAATTGGTCGAAAATTATCAATTCGTTTCAACATATTTACATTTAGAAGATATAGAAAAACGCAAATATGGGACTTTATCAGGTGGTCAAAAAAGGCGTGCCGATATCGCTCGAGCCCTAATCCATCGACCAAAAATATTGTTTTTAGATGAACCGACAACTGGACTTGATCCACAAACGCGGCAATTCGTTTGGCAAGCCATTAAGCAGCTTCAGCTCGAAACAAACATGACTGTTTTTTTAACAACACATTATATGGAAGAAGCAGCAGTTGCTCATCAAGTCATCGTCTTAAAAGAAGGAGAAATTGTTGCTGAAGGGACACCTGATGAACTTAAAACAAAATACGCCTATGATTCAATGGCAATTGTTTTTCATAATAGTTCAGAAGGGATACAGTGGCTCGAGGAAAATGCTATCTCCTATACAGAAAACCTAGGTATTTTCTCCATCCGAGTTGACTCGCCCCTTCATGCTTTAACGCTATTAAAAAATGCGGAACCGCTTATTGCTTCGTTTGAAGTCATCAAAGGTACGATGGATGATGTCTTTCTTCATATTATGGCCGAGGGAGGTGTAGCTTAATGGAAGCATTATTTAGCTTAGTAAAACGAAATAACAAAGTTTTTAGACGTGATAAAACACAAGTCTTCTACTCGCTGCTATCCGTCATTATAGTCATTATCCTTTACGCAGTATTTCTTCAAAAAATGCAGGTCAATGCCATTGAAGAAGTGACAAAGGCTACTCCAGAATTAGTAACGATGGTCAATGAATGGATTGTCGCTGGTTTACTCTCTATGATCGCTGTTTCTACTACACTTGCCGCGTATGGCATTGCTGTAAGGGATCTTGAAACAAAAGCGCAAGCTGATTTTCTCACAGCGCCTATCTCGCGAGCAACCATTCAATTTAGCTATGTTTTAAATGCGTTTATCATTGGCTGTATCTTTTCCTTTATCGCCCTTATTGGCTGTGAAATTTTTATCGCATCAACTGGCGGCCAGCTACTAAACTTTGGGGATTTCATGAAAGTTGTAGGATTACTATTTTTATCAGTATTACTGGCCAGTGTTTTTAATCTCTTCCTTGTGTTACTTGCTAACAGCCAACATTCATTTTCAACTCTCAGTACAATCGTCGGTACAGCACTCGGTTTCTTTTGTGGTGTTTATGTACCTGTTGGTGCACTTCCAAGCTTTGCTCAAAATCTTATTATGTATTTCCCTATCAGTCATACAACGTTACTATTACGCAATGCCTTTATGGAGAGCTCAATTCCCAAAGTTTTCGAAGGTGCGCCTGCTTCACAGGTGGAAGATTATAAAATAATGTATGGTATTGTCTATGACGTTCATGGAAATATACTGAGTACCTCAACTAGCTTTATCATTATTTTCGTCACAATTATTGTGCTAGCGATCTTATCGATCATTATTTTTAAAAAGAAAAATAAATAAACATTTTCGCACATCGTTTATAAAACGATGTGTTTTTTATTGATTTTAATCAAACAATTTGTTATTTTAATAATAAATAAGCAAACAAAATAAATAATCGTTTGTTTTATAGGAGGATATCCAATGGATGTAAATGAATTGTTTTGGCAAGCATCAATCCATGACATAAAAAAAGGCTACAGTGATGAAGCAACACACTTCACTTGCTTGCTTTGCGGAGAAAAAATTGAAAAGGGTATTATTTATCCACATGAAGGCGTTCTCTACGAGGCAGAAAAATTTATGCAACATCATATTACTGCTACACATCGATCTGTATTTCATTATTTAAATGGTCTTCATAAAAAAATGACAGGACTAACTGATCATCAAAGTCATATTTTACGCTTATTTTATGAAGGAAAAACCGATCAAGAAATTAAAGAAGAGTTGGAAATTGGTAGTGCAACAACGATACGTCACCATCGCTTTACTCTTAAAGAAAAGGAACGTCAAGCGAAAACGTTTCTTGCGATGATGGAGCTTTTAAAAGAACAAAATCAAAAGGAAGACAGCTTTGTACCTATTCACAAAACGGCAACGATGGTCGACGATCGCTATAATATTACGATTTCTGAAGAACAGCAATTACTTGAAAAGTACTTTCCAAACGGTATTGGCAAAGAGCTAGTCCGCTTCCCAAAACGTGAAAAACATAAAATCGTGATACTCCGTGCAATCACAAAACTTTTCGATGAAACAAAACAGTATTCAGAAAAAGAATTAAACGAAATGATTCAACCGATGTATGAGGACTATGTGCAAATACGTCGCTATTTAATCGAATACGGCTTCATGGATCGACAAGAGGATGGCAGTGCTTACTGGATAAAAAAATAAGAAAGAAGGATTTCCAATGGACCATAAAAAAGAATTAAAGGAAATGTATAAAGAAATAAAAATCGAAGCTGGTGTTTTTTCAATGACCAATAAACAGAATGGTAAAGTGTTTGTTGGTAGCTTTAATAACTTAAAACGCTTAAACGGCTTTCAATTTATGTTAAAAACGAATACACATACTAATAAAGAGCTACAAGCTGATTACAACACTTTCGGCAATGATGCTTTTGAAATTGAAGTTGTGGAATATTTGAAGAAAAAAGAAGAGGGCTATTTCGATGCCAAAAGAGAGTTAGAAAAGCTAGAACAAAAATGGCTCGACAAGCTTCAGCCATTTGGTGAACTCGGATATAACTAGGTAACATAAAAAAAAGAATCTGTTTTCTCCGAGATCAAGCTGGAGAAACTTGCAGATTCTTTTTTAATTTCATATATTATGTTGTTTCGAGCGAGGATTCACTGCTTCTGGGGTATTCCTTTTCGCCAGTAGATCAATTATCTACTGGCCCGGAGCAATTCTTTGGCTGACCGAGCACTTTTCTCTTACACCTGTGTATTTCTTAGCCAGATCTGCTCCTACTTCTTTGCAAGGGGCATCCTACTTGTTCTCTTACTTCATTTCTTCCATTAAATTAATTTCCTGCTGAGCTTTTTTTGTTAGCTTTTCAAAAACTAACTCATAGGAATGTTTGATTAAATTTTCAACTAAATCAATAGGGACATCATCTGAATCCATATAGATTGAATTCCAATGTGTTTTATTCATATAGTAACCTGGAATAATACCTTCATAGGCTTCTCTCAACTCTTCAGCTCGATTAGGTTCACATTTCAAAGTAAGTACCGGTCTTCCAGTAGCATCTCCGCCCATCATCCCATACATTTTACCACCAATATGATAACGATCCGCTTGCCATTCTTCTTTGTAATCATGCGTTGTTCCACGAAGCTTTAGGCAATATGCATGAATTGTTTCTTTGTTCATTATTTAACCCCATTTCCGCCAAATATCAATTATGCCTCGGCATAATTGCGTCTGGAATCGGCTTTGTGCAAGCACAAAGAACTCCTTTCCGATTCCGTGACATCCGCCGGAGGCTTTAACTTCTTTCAGCAGGACCTGCTGAAAGAAGTTAAAAAAACACACGTTCGATTATATTCATTATAATCAATAACGTGTGCAGAGGAAATATTTATTTATTTTAAATCGAGTACTGAGCCTCTTAGCAACAATGAGAAAGCATAGCTTCAGCCACACGAAACACTTTATTACAGGACACCCTTTATTTTATGCCTCTATCAAACATGCCGATGACCTCGGTAGTTTGCAATATATTGACAAAGGCTTTAGCATCTGTTTCTTTGATCGTACCTTTTACTTCAGCAAGCTGATAACGTGTAATGACGGTAATTAAAACTTTTCGCCCTTCTCCTGAATAAGCACCCTTCGCATCTATAATAGTTACTCCTCTATGAAGCTTTTCCAGTAGCTGCTGTTTCACTTCCTCGCCCTTGCTCGTAATAATCATCAGTGTCAATTTAATATGACTCGTATGAATGGTGTCGACAACCTTCCCTGTAGCATAAATCGATACGAGCGTCAGTAATGCTGCATCCCAGCTAAAAACGAACCCGGAGACAGCTACAACGATACCATTCAATGCAGAGATTAATGTACCAAGTGGAAAGTCTCGTTTACGACTTAGCAGCATCGCTATAATATCAAAACCTCCAGAGGAACCCGCCGCACGAAAAATCATGCCCGTCCCTACGCCCACAATAACGCCACCAAATAATGAGGCAAGAATTGGGTCTTGTGTAGCTTTATAAATAGGAATAATATACAAGCTTACCGACAAGACGACTACAGAAAGAATGGTATATCCAATAAATCGCTTCCCTAGCTTTAAGACCCCAATAATAAGTAAAGGCAAGTTCAATAGTAAATTTAAAACCCCTGTATTCAAAGGTGTAATAATACCAAGCATGATGGCAATCCCGCTTAATCCCCCACTTAAAATCTCATGTGGAATTAACAAAAAATTGTAGGCAAAGGCGACTACTATCGACGAAAGTGTAATAACGACAATATTACGCATAACAATTCCCCTATCATTAACGAACAGTTTTGATCTTTCTCTTAGAATACCCAACTTATTCGTTCAAAAAACCTGGAGTATTACACTATTATTGTTTTAACAACGGTATTTATTTCTTCTGATATTCTTTTTTCTGCTCCTCTTTTATCGGCACTTCTTTTAAAGGCTCCTCTTTATTATCTTCAGCTTTCTCCGCTACCTTATAAATACGTTCAAGCATTGGGGGATGTGTATAACGGAACCACTTTACGAGTAGCTGTGGATTTACTTCACTTAAACCAGATATCGTTAGTTTCTGGAATGCAGTAACTGCAGACTCTCGATCACCCGTTAATGAAATCGCATATTGATCGGCTCTCGTTTCCTGATACCGTGAAACATAATTTGATAATGGGCTTGAAGCAAATAATAAAACGGACGTTATGATTAAAAACAATGGATAAGAGCCTATATCACCGATTTTTTTAATTTTTAATACATGTCCATAACGTCTAATCAACCACCTCAAAAATTTCGCTGTCAGCCACAATCCTAGCAATGACAACAGAAGATACCCAGCAATACCAAAATAAATATGCTTCTCAACGTAGTGCCCCATTTCATGTGCCATGATAAATAGTATTTCATTATCTGTTAAACGATTTAACGTTGTATCCCATAGCACAATTCTCGAGTTACTGCCGATACCCGTTACATAGGCATTTAAGGCATTTGTTTTTTCTGCCATATTAACTTCATATACATGCTCCGCTGGTATATTTGCCTGTGTAGCAATAGACAAAATTTTCTCTTCTAGCTCCTTATTTTTTAGCGGATAAAAATCATTATATAAGGGATCAATAACTACAGGTTGAATAAACATCACAAATATTGAAAATGGAATCGTTAGAAACCATGCATATAGCCACCATCTTTTGGCGCTTTTTTTGATGAGCCAGTAAAGGACAGACACGATAATTAAACTCATGCCAAAGTTAACCCAAAAATCAAGAATGCCATCTCGCATCCATGAGGAAAACGCTTGTGTACTAATTCCATAAGTTTTGCTTAAATTGAAACGATAATAATCGAGTGGAAATAGTACAACATATAGTAAAAATGATAATAAGAATAAGTAGGCTGCATTTTGTAACAGCTTCCATTTTGTTTGTGACGTCGCTACCTTTTCGAAATAACGTGATACGCCCATAATTAAAATCATGAAATAGATTAACCATTCCAAAGGTGTAGCAACAAAGAATAGGAAGTTCCGTATTTTAGAATATTCACCGCTTAAGTATAGTTCTTTTTCAGACATAAACATCACTGGATCTGCAGCTGTCCCCTGCATCGCTCGTGGTATTGTACCACCACCGCTGTGAAATATATACCAATACATACACAGCACATAAACACCGAATAAAAGTAGCGCGACAATTCCCATTTTTTTCGCTATGTCATTTCCTCCCTTGTTCAACACTAAGTTCGTCCTATAGTAAGTGTAAGCTAAATTGAAAAAGTTAGAACAAATTTTTCTTTGTTTTTATTTACCTTCTATTCTACTTCACACCAAAAAGTCCTCTTCTAGTGGGTATTTACCTGCTCCCCAGGTATTTGCCTTGCTTTCGCGGGTATTTACCTGCTCCCACGGGTATTCTCCTTGCTTTCGCAGGTATTCTCCTTGCTTCCGCGGATATTTGCCTTGCTTCCGCGGGTATTCTCCTTGCTTCCGCGGGTATTCTCCTTGCTTCCGCGGGTATTCTCCTTGCTTCCGCGGGTATTCTCCTTGCTTCCGCGGGTATTCTCCTTGCTTCCG
>NZ_JBHJTF010000054.1:0-28821 GCF_042267565.1 Lysinibacillus sp. NPDC056232
TCGTCCTGAGCCAGGATCAAACTCTCCATAAAAAGAAATTTGATTAGCTCAAATTGTTTTGCTGGCATCATGTTTGATGTCCAAAATTTTGTTTCATTCACTAACTCAAGGTTAGTTACTAAAAACTTTATTGATTACGTTTTGCTTGTTCAGTTTTCAAGGTTCATTTTGTTGCTGTTTTTTCAGCAGCAACTCTTATATAATATCATGTCGTAAACTCAATGTCAACAACTATTTTAAAACTTAAAATCTATTTGTTTTCCAACGGTTATCTTAACGACTCTTATTACTATACCACAATATTTTTTCTTTGCAAGTATTTTATAAGAAATAGATTAAGGCAGTTACTCCTAGTACACCCGGAATACCCAATATTGCAATCGTGAACACTGAAAATAGATTAATTGGTACATTATAGCCAACATACCCTATGCCTAAGTGAATAATAAATAATAGTAGAAAGGCAAAAGCAAATCTGAACCAAAATACAGACATTCCTTCTAAAATTTTACCCATCTTGGCATGTCTTATTATTATATAAAGAAAAAGAAGCACTACAGGCACACAAATACTCATAATTACTAACCACGACACATGGTTTCCCCCTTAAATATAATTACGAAAGTTTATGTTTCCTATATTGCTTCTATGAATACCAATTATTCCTCGGCATAATTGTAGCTGTCGCGCAGATAAACAATGCGTCCGGATTCGGCTTTGTGTTTAGGCCTGCTGCGCGAAAGCAAAGCGTCAGCGGCAACAACACGAGGGCCTACACGATGTCGGCCATTTCGGTAATGCCAGGACGTGGCGTTTTTACCGACGCAGGTCAGTTAGCCGTTATCGCAAGGATGCGATGGATTTAGGTTAACATCCTATATTAACTTATTTCAGCGGATGTTTGGACACCCGCTGAAATAAGTTGAAAACTATTATTTAATCAATACTCTCCGAATTCTAGCTTCCTTAAACAAATAAAAATGTATACTCTCCGCCACTTTTCGTTGAGCAATTGCTTCTAAATCATAGTCATCTAGGAACTCTTCAATTATCTTTGCTTGCTGTAAATCCTCTTTTGTTTCTTTTATAAGACTCACAAGCTTGTCATCGAATTCTTTTTTTAATTTTCCCTTACTGCGGAAGAACATATTAATCCCTCACTCACAATTCTCGGCGACCTTCCATTGCCTTCGATAACGTTACTTCATCTGCATATTCTAAATCTCCACCTACTGGTAGTCCATGAGCAATCCGTGTTGTTCGAATACCAGATGGCTTCACTAGACGAGAAATATACATAGCTGTTGCCTCGCCTTCAATAGTTGAATTCGTGGCTAAAATAAGTTCCTGAACAGTCTCATCTTGCAAACGAACTAGCAGGGAAGCGACATTAATATCCTCTGGACCAATACCATCCATAGGTGAAATAGCTCCCTGTAATACATGATACATACCATTGAAATCACGCATTTTTTCCATTGCAATCACATCTTTTGTATCTTGAACAACACAAATAATAGAATGATTTCGTTGTTTGTCCGTACAAATATGGCATGGATCTACATCAGTTATATTGCCACATACGGAGCAGTAGCTTAAATTTCGTTTAGCATCAATTAATGCCTTTGAAAAGGACAAAACGTCATCCTCTTTCATTGTTAGTACAAAAAACGCCAGACGAGCCGCGGTCTTCGGCCCGATACCTGGCAATTTCATAAAACTATCAATCAGTTTCGATATAGGTTCTGGGTAGTACATTTTTTTACCTCCTAGAATGGAAGGTTCATGCCCTGAGTGAATTTACCCATTGTTGCATTTGTTTTTTCATCTACTTTTTTCAATGCTTCATTTGTAGCAATAACGATTAAATCTTGTAGCATTTCGATATCGTCTGGATCTACTACTGATGGATCAAGATTTACTTCTACGACTTCACGTTGACCAGTTACAGATACTTTCACCATACCGCCACCAGCTGCGCCTTCAAATCGCTCTGCGTTTAAAGCCTCTTGAGCCTCCATCATTTCTTTTTGCATTTTTTGCATTTTTTTCATCATACCTTGCATATTTCCCATTCCACGCATAAACATATTCCTCCTAAATGATTAGTCTTCAACAATTTCAATAAAATCTTTACCAAACAGCTTTTCTGCTTCCGTCACAAGTGGATCTTGTGAAGCAAGCGGTTGAGCATCGTCGATAAACGGCCCTTCTGGCATTTCTGCCGGTGGTGGTTCTGTTAATTCCATTTCATGATCGGTTTCATTCTGAGATTTATTCTCCTGCTGTAAGCCATGATCACGAATAAACTCTTCACGTAATTTTAACCAAGTCTCTTCAGGCGTACAAAGCATTTCATACATAGTACCAGTTTGCCCTGCAATTAATTGTGTGAAATGAGCTTTTAGGGATTGATTCTCAGCAACCATTTGACAATGAATATCATACTTGAATTTTAACACAAAAGCACTTGATGATGCCGCAACAGGTTCTGCCTCTGCTAAAAGAGCTGACTGAGATTTTTGCAGTTGGCTTAATGCCTGTGCCCAAACCGATTTGATACGTTGTACATCTTGCTTTGTAGCATCTTTTAGTATCTCTTGAATACGGCCTGTTGGTGCTTTATAGCCATTTGGACTTTTTGCTCGCGGACGTTGTTCTTTTGGTGATTGCGCCGTTTGCACAGGAGCACCAGCTTGTAATTGGGCTGATAGTTGTTGCACCATCTGCTCAAGCGCCACGATTTTTTGAGCGAGCTCAGGGCTCATAGCTACCTCACCTGAAGTGGCAGTCTGACCTACTGCCCCTCCCGAAAACTGCACCATTTTAAGTAACGCTGTTTCTAAGTAAATTTTTGTATGGTGGGAGAACCGCATTTCTTGCTGTGTTTTCGCTAAAATATCAATGTAGCCATAGAGCAAATCCGGTGCAAAATCATGCGCTAATGTAAATACTCGCTCCTCTGGTGATACTAGCTCTAATAATTCAGCCAAATCTTCACTTGTTTGCAGTAGTAATAAATCCCGGAAAAATGTAATCAAGTCCTCTGAAAGTCGAAGAGGATCTTTCCCATCCGCAATAAGCTGTTCTAATAACGCAAGCATTTGTGCGACATCTTTACCTTTAAGAGCTTCTGCTAATTCATAGAAAATTTCCTGACTAATAGAACCTGTCACAAGTAATGTATCCTCAAGCTTCAACTTTTCTCCACTGAAGGATACAACCTGATCCAATAAGCTTAAAGCATCACGCATACCACCAGCTGCTGATTGTGCGATTACCTTTAAACCTTGTTCCTCAAATGGTAACTGAATATCCTCTAATACCACTTTCATGCGCTCAATAATATCATTAGTTGAAAGACGTTTGAAATCAAAGCGCTGACATCGCGAAATAATCGTTGCAGGCAATTTATGAGGCTCTGTCGTTGCTAAAATAAATACAGCATGAGCAGGTGGTTCTTCTAATGTCTTTAAAAGGGCATTGAAAGCGCTTGTAGAAAGCATATGCACTTCATCAATGATATACACTTTATATCTGCTACTCGCAGGAGCAAATCGAACTTTCTCAATGATATCTCGTATTTCTTCAACGCGTGAATTAGACGCCGCGTCAAATTCAATAACATCTGGGTGAGAACCTTCTGTAATGCTTAAACAAGTAGCACATTCATTACAAGGCTCTTTTGATGGTGCATGCTCACAGTTTAAAGCCTTTGCAAAAATTTTAGCCGTACTTGTTTTCCCAGTACCACGTGGGCCTGAAAATAAATAAGCATGCGTTGTTTTATTCGCTAGGAGAGCATTTTGTAGCGTTCTTTTGACATGTGCTTGACCTGACATTTCTCGGAATGATTGCGGTCGATACACACGATAAAATGCTTGATACGTCAATGGTTTCCTCTCCTCTTCTTCATTATATAGAATAGTTCCATTATAGCATTTGCTTCATTATTTATAAAATAGTGTCGTCGTTTTTTAAAAAATCAGGACGATTGTTTTTCGCTTTTCAATAGAAATATAATAATTCCAGCTCACTTATAAGGGAGGCTAAAGTAAATCTTCCTACCTCTCTTTTATGTGCTATCTTATCCGTTGCTTTGGTACAATTTGTAGATCCCTCAAACGTTCCGGCAACTGCCCCTCCGTCTAAAAAACCTAACAAATAGTATAAAATCAAAATAAAAAAACAACTTGTAAACATAATAAAAAAACGCATCCGCCTTTTGTAGACGGATGCGTTTGAATTGGCAATTTAATGCCGTGCACCTTTCTTCGACAGCCGCACATAAGCGTTACTCTTGTCGTTAGCTCAGATTAGGCAACCCCGCGGCACATGAATAAGACCACTTAATGCTGCTTCCTTCCGGACCTGACATGGTTCATGGGTATCCATTGCGCAGGACCCAATCGTCAACACTACGTGCAAAAGGCAGACCAAACAATACGGACAGCCTCGAAAAAGGAATTCAGTCTCGCTAGAGCGGATTGCGAGTTACAGGACACCGCTACCTTCCCACCTAGCACGGCAATAACTAGTATACTAACTGTTTTCATAAATTGCAACTTAATACACATAATATTTGTGTGGAATATTCTATCTGCACTGTAAAAAAGAAATTATAAAAAACCTGTTGACGAGTATTTCAAAATATGATAAATTTATTTTTGTCGATGAGACAATGCAACAAAACAACATGGAGGTATACCCAAGTCTGGCTGAAGGGATCGGTCTTGAAAACCGACAGGCGGGTAACACCGCGCGGGGGTTCGAATCCCTCTACCTCCTCCAGTTTTAAAATTCCGACTACAAATGTAGCCGTTTTTTTTTGCCCAAAAATTATATGTAACACTTACTAGATGCCACTTCCACTTAGGTTGTGGTATTTTTTTTATTGTAAAGTATGATTTTATAAACGGGAATAATCTATAGTATTATTTTATCTAAACAAATGCGCTTTCGTTTCGAAGTCACGTTCCGCCCCACCGTAACATCAAAAGTAGTGGTACAATTACTTTTATTTCAAAGACGTAACGAGCTCTTTAGCATATCTTTTCTTTGCTATATTGCTCCGTTAAAATTGATTAGGGAGGATCTTTTTATGCACTCGAAATTTTATTTATCTCGTGCTTCCCTCACTTGGATTTTCATAATTGCTCTATTAACTGCTATCGGTAGTGAGATTAAAATAATGCCTTTCGCTAATACACCTTTTCGTTTCGGATTAGGCAGTATCATTTTCTTTTTATGCACTCTACTTAGACCCACTTCTATCATTTTAGCTGGATTTACTACGAGCATCGTGACAACCATTTTTCGAGTTATCAGTAATTACTCTTTACATGATGTTCCAGTAGTCGATAGTTTACTAATACATTTACCTGCAGCTGCTTTTTATATTTCGTTTGCAATATGCCTACAAATTTTAAGTATTCATCAATATAGAGAAAAACCACTAATGCTTGGATTACTAGTTGCTTTTAGTGAAGTATTTAGTAATTTAGTGGAACAACTATTTCGTTTTTTTATAAATGCTAATACTTTTTTATTACTCCATGATTTGCTTATATTATTAGCAGTAGCTTTATTACGTAGTTTCTTTGTAGTTGGTATTTATAGTTCCATTTTAATTGCTGAGCAAAAAAAACGTGTTCAAGAAATGCTTACGATTGGTTCAGATTTATATGTTGAGACACTTTATTTAAAAAAATCTATGAACCACATAGAAGCAATTACAGTTAGTGGGTTTGAATTATATCGACAATTAAAATCGTTAGGCTATCGCGCAGAAAGTTTACAGGCACTCCATATTGCCCAGGAAATTCATGAAGTAAAGAAGGATTCTCAACGCATTTATGCAGGTATTTCTAAAATTGTTGGTGATAAGAGCTTTGGCTCCCTTAGATTGTCGGAGCTATTACATTATATTGAAGACGGTAACAGTAAGTATGCTAATTTTCTTGGGAAAGAAATAGAGTTTACAATAAATATTAACATCGATTTTCAAACGAATGAACATATTGCATTGCTTGCACTTTTGAATAATTTAACAGCTAATGCTATTGAAGCAATTGAGGGTCAGGGTGTCATTTCTATTGCCATTCAGCAGCAACAGGATGATACTGTAATAACAGTATGTGATAATGGGAAGGGAATTCCACAAAGTAATCTCTCTATTATTTTTGAACCTGGATACACCACAAAATACAATGTAGACGGTGTCGCAGCTACAGGTATTGGGCTTTCACACGTTGTTGAATTAGTAAATAAATTAAATGGCTCAATATCCGTTGAATCAAACAATCAAAACACGATGTTTAAAATTAAAGTTCCTACGCAAACTATTCAAACGGGAGAGACTTAAATGAGGTATTTTATTGTAGATGATGATCGAGCAAGTCGGGTCATGTTAAAGCAAATTATTGAAGATGGTGGTTTAGGTACAGTAATTGGTGAAGCACGTAATGGCGAAGATGCCATTCCACAAATTTTAATGACTCAGCCAGAGTTTGTACTGATCGATTTGCTTATGCCTAAGCTTGATGGAATAGCAACAGTCGAACAACTTATTCAAAATCGTTTTGAGGGGCAATTTGTCATGATTTCTCAGGTCGTGAATAAGGAAATGGTTGGTGAGGCATATGAGCAAGGTATAGATTTCTTTATTCATAAGCCTATAAACCGTATTGAAGTCGAGAATGTTTTACGTAAAACAACTGAACAATTTCGCTTAAAAAATTCATTGCTTATTATTCGCCAGTCACTTACAAATATTGATCTAAGTGAACAAATAAATCATAAAGCAACGTCACGTGATCATATTCAATCTATCTTAAATGATATGGGTATCGTTGGTGAAATCGGAAGCGAAGATATTATAGCTATTATCGAAACATTGCTTGCTCATCAGCACAAAATTGCACCGCTTCCTCCATTAAAGGAGCTTTATGAGGAAATTGCAGTTGTCACAAAGGCTACACCCGATGAAATTTTGAAGGAAAGTAAAGCCATTGAACAGCGTGTGCGCCGTACTATATTAGCAGCGATGATAAATCTCGCCAATTTAGGTGTCGTAGATTATACAAACTCCGAATTTGAATATTATGCACCTCGATACTTTGACTTTAAAGAAATTCGTCTGCTTATGACTCAGATAGAAGATCACAAAAATCGCAAAGCAAAAGTTAATATTAAGAAGTTTATTCAGGTGTTATATTCAGACATTTTAACAAAAGTAAATTAATTTTCTCGGATTTTGTCGGATTTCATAAGTCCTCCGTATTATTAAAGTAAGGCAAGTCCTAAAAATTTTAATATTAGGAGGTACTAAGGTTTTGAAGAAGAAATTTAGAATCAGTTTAGCCACTCAAATTTTAGTCGGTTTGATTTTAGGGATTATTGTTGGCGGAATCTTTTACGGAAGTCCAAAAATCGAAACATATTTACAACCTCTAGGTGATATTTTCCTTCATCTAATTAAAATGATCGTTGTACCGATTATTATTTCCACTTTAATCGTTGGTGTTGCTGGCACTGGAGATATGAAACAACTTGGACGATTAGGCGGGAAATCGCTTATTTACTTCGAAGTTATTACAACAGTAGCAATTGTAATTGGTTTACTTTCCGCAAACTTATTCCAACCAGGCGCGGGCATAAACATGAACGAGCTCTCTAAAGGAGATATTTCGAAATACGTTGCAACTACAGAAGAAGTACAGCATGAAGGACCATTTGATATTATTGTAGGTATAGTACCGACAAATATCATTCAGGCAATGTCTGAAGGTGATATGCTTGCTATTATTTTCTTCTCAGTTATTTTTGGTTTAGGGGTTGCTGCCATTGGCGAACGAGGTAAACCAGTATTAAACTTCTTCCAAGGGGTAGCAGATACCATGTTCTGGGTAACTAACCTCGTAATGAAATTCGCTCCAATTGGGGTATTTGGTTTAATTGGTGTAACCGTTTCCAAATATGGATTCGCTTCACTAATACCACTTGGCAAACTCGCTATACTTGTTTATGCAACAATGCTATTCTTTATCTTTGTCGTTCTTGGTCTTGTGGCCAAATTTGCAGGTATCAGTATCTTCTTCTTAATCAAGGTACTAAAAGATGAGCTGATTTTAGCGTTCTCAACAGCAAGTTCTGAAGCTGTATTACCGCGAGTTATGATGAAAATGGAGAAACTAGGTGCTCCAAAGGATATCGTATCCTTTGTTATTCCAACCGGTTACTCCTTTAACTTAGATGGTTCTACACTGTACCAAGCTATTGCTGCATTATTTATTGCTCAAATGTACGGTATTCACCTAAGCATTGGTGAACAAATTACGTTAATGCTTGTATTAATGGTTACATCTAAAGGGATTGCAGGTGTTCCAGGAGTATCCTTCGTTGTGCTTCTAGCAACTTTAGGTACTGTCGGCATTCCAATTGAAGGTTTAGCATTCATCGCAGGTATCGATCGTATTCTTGATATGGGACGTACAGTCGTTAACGTAATTGGTAACTCACTTGCGTCATTAGTAATGGCGAAATGGGAAGGCCGTTTCGATGCAGAGAAAATGAAAAATTACTTTAAAGAAAATGAAAATTTAGCATAAAAATTTAAAAAAATCCTCACGATGTATGGATGGCATCGTGAGGATTTTTTTATGCCTCGGCATAATTGCGTCCGAAGGCTTTTGGCCAACAAATGTTTTTTTTCGCGAAAGCGTAGCGTCAGCAAAGAGTTTTTTTCTATGCGAAAGCGTAGCGTCAGCAAAGAGTTTTTTCTATGCGAAAGCGTAGTGTTAACGTAGCGACAGCAACAGCACGATGTTGGTCACTCAGTCGTGTGTTGTTGTTGTTGTTGCTTCGCTTTCGCACAGTTAAAACCTTGTTGCTGTCGCTTCGCTTTCGCATAGTTAAAACCATGTTGCTGTCGCTACAAATAACATTAGCTGAAAGAAGCTAAAACTTTATCTAAATAAGCAATAATTGATTCTTTCCCGCTTACGTGTGCTTCTTGTGCACGTATTTCATCCTTTTGGATTTTGGCCTCAGCAGCTGCAACCATACGCTCTGCATCATTCTGAGGCACGACAACAACACCATCCATATCCCCAATAATATAATCGCCAGGATGAACAGCAACGCCCCCAATAGCAATAGGAACATTTACTTCCCCACCTCCATTTTTATGGCCAGCTGCTACGGTTGTGCCAAGTGAAAATACAGGGAAATCTAGCTCACGAATAGCTGCAATATCACGAATAACACCATCAACGACAACGCCCTGTATACCAATACCCTTCGCTAATGAAAGAACAAAATCACCAGCAACTGCACGATTGGTATTCCCTTTAGCATCAATTACTAAAATATCTCCTTCTCTAGCAGCACGAATGGCTTCCAATACTGCACCATTTTCACCATCTGGTAAACGTACTGTTACCGCACGACCAGCAATTTTATAATGATCCGCTAACGGTTTAATATCACTCCGTAAATTCGTATGTCCCCCTGTCGCATCTGAAACTGCAGTCGTTGGCAAATGCTTAAAACTTACTTCCACTTTTGTCATCAATAACACCCCTATTATGATTTATGAAAACTTACTCAATTATTGTAAATAAAATGTATCTACTATTTCAATATATTTCAGAAAATTACGAAATATTAATTCGGATTATATTACCGAGCGGGGTAATTTTTTGTGGCAATTTGGGCAATTAGAACGCATCATTTATTAAAAAACATGCGCAAAAGTTACCCCTGTTCTTTTAATAAATGTAATATTTCCTCCGATGTAGTAGCTACACGAATAAGTGGTTTTTGTTCTGTTCGTATAAAACCTTCCTCAAGCATTTTCTGAAAGTGTTGTAAAAGCGCATCATAAAAGCTATTTACATTGTATAAAATTACGGGCTTTTCATGTAGTCCAATTTGCGCCCACGTAAACACTTCAAAATATTCATCCATTGTCCCACCACCACCGGGTAAAGCTATAAAAGCATCTGCTAACTCTACCATTTTGGCTTTACGTACATGCATAGACTCCACAAAATGAATCTCTGTTAACGAGGCATGTGCTAATTCCCGCTTCTGCAAATGAGTTGGCATCACACCAACAACTTCTCCGCCAGCTTCTAATACTGCGTCTGCTACTTTTCCCATCAGTCCTGTTTTCGAACCACCATAAACGACACCATGACCATTTTGAGCTAATACAGTACCTAACTCGGCTGCCTTCTCTGCATAAATTGGATTTATGCCTAAGCCAGAACCGCAATACACCGCTATTCTTATAACAATCCCTCCTACTCAAAAGACGTGACACAATAGGCTATATATTGTCTCACGTCTTTTGATGATTTATTTTCTTCAATTACTTGTTTCTGCGGCCAGAACGCAAAGTTTTCCTTACTATACGTTAAACTTTAAGCATAGTCTATTTCTTATTTACGTAAATGACTTGTTTGTTTTAGCATATGACTGATGCGGCTCACAATTGATTCAATTGCTTCAGGATTTTTTAATAAATCATAATCATTGATATCTAAACGTAGAACCGGGCATGAATTAAAATTATTGATCCAGTTCTCATAGCGTTCATGCATTTCAATCCAATAATCATTCGGTGTTTGTTGCTCCATTGAACGTCCACGCTCTTGAATACGGCCAATTACATCATCAATTGGCCCCTCTAGATAAACAAGCAAATCTGGATGCGGGAAGTACGGTGTCATCACCATCGCATCAAATAAATTTGTATACGTCTCATAATCTGTTGGGCTCATTGTACCTTTGTCATAGTGCATCTTCGCAAAAATCCCTGTATCTTCGTAGATGGAGCGATCTTGAATAAATCCGCCGCCATATTCAAAGATTCGCTTCTGCTCCTTAAAACGCTCCGCTAAAAAATACACCTGTAAATGGAAGCTCCATTTTTCAAAGTCCTCATAAAATTTATCTAAATATGGATTCGTATCCACCTTTTCAAATGACGTACGGAAATTTAGCGCCTCTGCCAACGCCTTTGTCATCGTTGATTTTCCTACACCAACCGTACCAGCGATTGTAATGACCGTTTGTGGTGGAATATCGTATTTTTCTCTCAAATTCATTGTTGCAAACTCCTTTGTTGTAACGTGTCCTTTATTGTTTGTAATACATATGTCAAATCATTTGGATTTTTTACGAAATCAAGCTGATCACCATTAAATCGAATAATAGGAATCTCGGGATGCATCTTCTCAAAATGCTCGATAAAGGAATGATAATCTGCCACCAGTTGCTCCATGTAATCTCGTGAAATCATTTTTTCAAATTCACGACCGCGCATCGCAATACGTTTCATCAACGTATCAACACTGGCATGTAAATAAACAACTACATTAGGTACAGGCATATCTTTCGTTAATATTTTATAGATTTCCTCGTATTTCTCATACTCAGTTGATGCCAATGTACGCTTTGCAAATATTAAATTTTTAAAAATGTGGTAGTCCGCTACAACAGGTTTATCATGTGTTAAACGGAATTTTTTTATATCCGATAATTGTTTATAGCGATTACATAGGAAGAACATTTCCGTTTGGAAGCTCCATTCCTCTATGTTTTCATAAAACTTATTTAGAAAAGGGTTTTCGTCTACTATTTCTTTTAATAGATGGTAATTAAATGTCGCTGCAATCTCTTTCGATAAAGAGGTTTTACCAACACCAATCGGACCTTCTACCGTAACAAATGGAACCGTCACCAGAAGCTCCTCCTTTATGTTCTATGGATTCTATCGTCAGTTACCTCGTCCTCGAGGTTTTTTATATTCAGTGCTTTTCATTGTATCATAGTGAGAAAATGAAAAACAGAATCAAACTATTGCTCTATTAAGACAGATGATAAAAAACGACAAAAAAATAGACCCACCGAGGTGAGCCATCATTTATATAGCTATTTAATTTTTCTCTACAGTCTAAAAGTATAGGAGATTCAATTAAAATTGCTTTTAGCTTTGTATTTCGTCCATAAGACCACTGACACTAAAAGTAACGCTACATACATCCCGATAAAGCCTAAAATTGCATAGCTTGTGTACGCTACGACAACTCCTGATAATAGACTACCCGCTGAGCCACCGAGAGCAACCCAAACATCTACCGAGCCTTGTGTTTTTGCGCGGCTGTCAATCGTCGTTGAGTCAATAATAATCGCTGTACCACTAATCAAGCCAAAATTCCAACCTAAACCTAGTAATATGAGGGCAACCGTTAGCCAAAGTAAAGAATCACCTGGGGCAAATGCTGCAACTAAGCCTGCCGCTGCCAAAATAACCCCTGAAGCAATGACGACAAAAGTTCGTCCAACTTTATCGACGAGCAGACCTGTTCCAAGGGATGGTAAATACATCGCTGCGACATGCAATCCTATAACCATCCCAATAGCACTTAAACTGCTTCCATGTCCCTGCATATGAATAGGAGTCATTGTCATAATAGCGACCATAATAACATGAGATAAAACTAATACAAGCGCTCCTATGAAAATTCCAATACGATTTACATGACTATTTGTCGTAGCAGACGCATCAGCCATTTTACTTTGTTGCTTATATTGCTCGGCAGCAATGGCTTTTGCAATTAATAATGGATCTGGACGGAGAAAAATAAATAGCGTAAGACCTGCTAAAGTGTACGCAACAGCAGCTAAAATAAATGGGCCGACTAATGCGGGCATATTGAGTGCTTTCGCGACTTCCCCCATAGGCGTTACTAAATTAGGCCCTGCGACAGCTCCGAACGTTGTGGCTACCATTGCAATACTTGTGGCTGTCGCACGCTGTTTTTCATTAGCTAAATCGGTTCCCGCATAACGGGCCTGTAAATTTGTAGACGTTCCTGCGCCATACACAAATAAAGCTAAAAATAACAACACGATACTGTTCATATTAGCCGCAATAATCACACCGATTGCACCAATACCGCCCGCTATAAAACCGAACGATAAACCGTAGCGTCTACCTAAGCGCTGTGAAAGCTGGCCGACAATAAATGCTGATAATGCGGAGCCAAGGGTAAATAGAGCAGAAGGTAAACCTGCAAAGCTTTCTGTTCCTAACATATCTTTTGCTAGCAATGCTCCTACAGTAATCCCTGCTGCTAGCCCTGCTCCACCAAATATTTGCGACATCAGCACGATTAAAAGAGTACGCTTATATAGCTTTTGTTGTGCGTTTGTTGAATGGACATATTGCTCCATTGTCATTGAAGATTTATTAACCATAAAACACCTCTAAACTGTTCATAATTATAATTTAACTCGCTGTAAACGCAGTGCATTTAAAACGACAGATACTGAACTAAAAGCCATCGCTGCACCTGCTACCCAAGGAGCTAGTAAACCGATTGCAGCAATTGGAATGCCTAATGAATTGTAAGCAAATGCCCAGAATAAGTTTTGCTTAATGTTGCGCATTGTTTTACGACTCATGATGATAGCATCCGCAATACTGTTTAAATCGCCACGAATTAGTGTAATATCCGCTGCTTCCATAGCCACGTCTGTACCGGTACCAATCGCCATTCCTATATTCGCTGTCGCAAGTGCTGGTGCATCGTTAATGCCATCACCAACCATCGCTACTTTTTTACCTGTAGCTTGCAGTTTTTTCACTTCATTCGCTTTGCCTTCTGGAAGAACTTCAGCAATCACATGATCCACACCAACTTCTGCTCCAATAGCTAGTGCTGTACGTTCATTATCACCAGTCATCATAATAACGGTAATGCCCATTTCTTGTAGACGACTAACCGCTTCTTTTGAAGTATCTTTCACTGTATCAGCAACTGCTACTAGACCAGCATACTGACCGTTAATCGCAGCTAACATGGCCGTTTTACCATTTTCCTCTAATTGCTCCATTGTTGGTAGGATATCATCAATATGAATACCGTATTGTTGCATCAATTTACGAGTACCGATGACAACTCCTTGACCAGATACAGTCGCTTGCACACCGTAACCTGGTATTGCTTCAAAGAATTGAACATCTCCTAGGTCAATACCGCGATCAGCAATTCCTTGGACAATTGCTTCTGCTAACGGATGCTCGGATTGCTTCTCTGCTGCACCAATTAACGATAAAAAATGCGCTTCGTCTTGGTTTGCCGCTAATACAACATCCGTTAATACAGGTTTGCCATGTGTCACTGTACCTGTTTTATCAACAACTACTGTATCGATACTTTGTGTTTGCTCTAAATGCTCTCCACCTTTAAATAAAATACCAAATTCCGCTGCACGCCCAGAACCCGCCATAATAGATGTTGGTGTTGCCAATCCGAGCGCACATGGACAAGCGATAACGAGAACTGCAATTAATACTTCAAGTGCTGGCGTAAATTCACCAGGTCGTACCCAAATAATCCAAATTAAAAACGTGACAAACGCAATGCCAACAACGATTGGTACAAAGACGCCCGAAATTTGGTCTGCTAAACGCTGGATTGGCGCTTTGGAGCCTTGTGCATCTTCTACAACTTTAATAATTTGAGCTAAGGCTGTATCGCGACCGACTTTAGTCGCTGTCATTTTAATAAAGCCATTTTTATTAATAGTAGAACCGAATAATAAATCACCTTGCTTTTTATCAACAGGTAAACTTTCCCCTGTTAACATCGATTCATCTACAGCTGTCGTTCCTTCTAATACCTCACCATCAACAGGAATTTTTTCACCAGGTTTCACTAAAATAATGTCACCAATGACTACTTCTTCTAATGGTACTTCTTTCTCTACATCATCACGAACCACGATGGCCGTTTTTGCCTGAAGGCCCATTAATTTTTTGATTGCTTCAGATGAGCGACCTTTCGCTTTCGCTTCAAATAATTTTCCTAATAAAATTAAAGTAATCAATACGGCACTTGTTTCAAAATATAGATGTGGGGCATGATGTGATCCAACAGTAATAATTGCTTGATATACACTATAAAAATACGCCGCAGATGTTCCCATTACTACAAGTACATCCATATTGGCACTACCATTACGTAAAGCTTTGTAGGCTCCCACATAAAATTGCTTCCCGATGATAAATTGAACAGGAGTAGCCAACACCATTTGTACCCACGGATTCATTAAAAACTCAGGGACATATAAAAATGATGTAAATGAGAAGTGTCCTACCATCGTCCACAATAATGGTAATGAAAGAATAGCCGATAAAATAAATTTTTTTTGCTGTTGTTTGATGGCCTGTTCACGATGATCCGCAGTTTCTTGCTCATCTGCTTTTTGATGGGCCTCATATCCTAATTTCTCAACCTTTGCAATAATATCTGCAATCGTCACCTCAGATGGGTTAAACTCAATAGTTGCTTTTTCAAGTGCTAAGTTTACGTTCGTAGAGGACACACCTGCTAGTTTATTTATACCCTTCTCTATACGTGTAGCACAGGCTGCACATGTCATGCCTGTAATGTTGAATTCAGTTTTTTGTTTCACGACACCATAACCAAGTGCTTCAATTTTCTTTTCAAAATCTTCTTCATTTAATTTTGTCGAATCATATTTAATGGATGATTTTTCAAGAGCTAAATTAACTGTCGCTTGTTCTACACCATCCATTTTATTTAAACCTTTTTCTATACGAGTTGCACAGGCTGCACACGTCATACCTGTAATTTGCAAATTCGCTTCTTTTATTTCTGAACTCATGATCATTTCTCCTCCCCACATACCAACAGGGGGTATGTGTAATTGAAAATAATAGAGTGCTACATGAGCACCCTACTTATATTATTTAACGTCATAGCCTTGATCATCGATTGTTTCTTTAATTTGGTCTAGAGATACTTGTGTTCCATCAAATGCTACATCTACTAAACCATCAGCTAAGTTTACTTTTACTTGTTCAACGCCAGCTAAAGCTCCAACACTTTTTTCCACTGAGTTTACACAATGTCCACATGACATTCCTTGTACGTTTAAAGTTACATTTTGCATAAAATATCTCTCCTTTAATTTAGATACTATATAGGGGTATATATTTATTAAAAAATTTTACTTCTTCATTAATTTTTGGATAGTCACTACTAATTCGTCTAACACTGCCTCATCACCTTCCGATAGGCGATCTACTACACATCCCTTTAAATGACCTTCTAATAATATCTTTGCTACACTATTTAAAGCAGACTGTGTGGCAGACAGTTGCGTAATAATATCATCACAGTAAACGTCTTTGTCAATCATCCCTTTAATACCGCGGATTTGACCTTCAACTCGATTCAAACGAGTCGTTAAATCTTTTTTTACGCGTTCAGGGTGATGGCTTTTTCGACACGACGTAGCTTCCTCTGTATGACAAGCATCCTCTTTCACTATATCCTCCATTAAATGCACCTCCTACTTCATAATCATCATACTATACCCACGAAGGGTATGTAAAGCTTAAAATTTTTATTTTAGTTAATGATGATGGTGGTGATGATTCGACTGCTCATTTTTTATTGTACATAAAATTGAATTATCGTGCTTGTGCGCTACTGTTTCCAATTGAATCGTTACATGCTTTATGCCCTTATGCTCAAGATTATGTTCAATTTCTCGTAATATATTCTCACTATCCGTAATTTTTAACTGATCCTCAACAACTGCATGACAGGAAAGTGCATTTGCTCCACTTGTTATTGTCCAAATGTGTAAATCGTGAATGCTATGAACGCCGTTTGTTTGTACAATAGTTTGTATGATCTCTTGAACATCAACGTTTGAAGGTGTTCCTTCCATTAGAACATGGATAGCAGCCTTCGTTACATAGTATCCGCTTCGCAATACTAATGCGGCAACAATAACACTCGCAAGTGGATCAGCCCAACCCCAACCAAAGAACATAATTAATAGTGCGGCAACGATGGCTCCTACAGATCCAAGCATATCACTTAATACGTGTAAATAAGCTCCACGCATATTTAAATTATCTTTTGTATCACTGCCGCGCATCATAATCCAAGCTACCAAAATATTTACCAAAAGACCGATTGTACTAATAATCAACATGCCTGTTGTTGCCACTTCTGGTGGATTTGCAAAACGTTCTATTGCTTCATAGAAAATGAATAAAGCAATTAAAATTAAAGTCACACCATTCAATACCGCTGCTAAAATTTCAAATCGTTTATAACCGTATGTTTTACTATAGCTTGCTGCCTTTTCTCCAAACATAAAAGCAAGTAAGGCTATCGCTAATGAAATGGAGTCACTTAACATATGTCCTGCATCGGATAAAAGAGCCAAACTATTTGTTAAATAGCCACCAATCGCTTCAACAACCATATAACTCGTAATAATAATAAATGATAGTATTAATATCTTTTTATTTGCGCCATGTGTATGATCATGGCCATGATCATGATTATGTCCCATGTTTTATCCCTCCATTAACTCTAGTTATGTGCAGCATGCTCAATAGCTTGCTTCAATAAATTCATAATGTGATCATCATCTTTTGAATAATATAAGGTTGTGCCTTCCCTTCTATATTTCACTAACCGTAAATTTTTCAAAAAACGTAACTGATGTGAAACTGTTGATTGACCTAAATCTAAAATTTCAGCGATGTCGTTGACTGAATGTTCATCTGTACATAATAAATTTAAAATGCGAATTCTTGTCGGATCACTTAATGCTTTAAATGTTTGAGACACGACGAATAGCGTTTCTTCATCTAAATGTTGCTCTTTGTTAATCTGAACCTCTGTATTTTGTATTTTTTCATCCATTTAGTTTACCCCTAACCTTTTTATATTTATATATGAGCATGTATTCATATATAAATATAAATGGTTGTATTGGAAATGTCAACGTTTTATCTTCTTACTACTGAATCCGGACACATTGTTTATCTGTGCGAAAGCAAAGCGACAGCAACAAATGTTTTATGTAGCGAAAGCGCAGCGGCAGCAACATTGTTTTTCTGTGCGAAAGCGCAGCGGCAGCAACATTGTTTTTCTGTGCGAAAGCGCAGCGGCAGCAACATTGTTTTTCTGTGCGAAAGCGCAGCGGCAGCAACAATTATACCGAGACATATTTGATAGTAGCAATTGTCAATTAAGCAAGATACACTAAATGATAAGGAGAGATCATAGTGGATATTTTTGAAACAGACCGATTGTTTATGAACAGTGCACTGGAAGAAGCTAAGAAAGCAGCTTTACTTGGAGAAGTGCCAATAGGAGCTGTACTTGTATATGATGGAGAGATTATTGCACGAGCTCATAATTTACGAGAAACAACACAAAATGCAACGACGCACGCTGAATTAATGGTTATTCAAGAGGCTTGTGAAAAAATAGGTAGCTGGCGCCTCGAAAAAACAACACTCTATGTGACACTTGAACCTTGTCCTATGTGTGCAGGTGCAATTTTACAATCCCGTGTGCCGCGTGTTGTATATGGTGCAAGAGATATAAAAGCAGGCTGTGTAGATTCACTCTATCGTTTACTGAACGATGCACGCTTTAACCATGAGTGTGAAGTAACTGAAGGAATTTTAGCCGAGGAATGCGGACAAATCTTAACCGATTTTTTCCGAGCTTTACGTGAACGAAAAAAGGCCGAGAAAAAAGCACGACAAGCTTTAATTGTTGAAAATGATTAAGAGGAAAGTTTTGTAGTAGTAATTCTAAAGAACACTAGCCTCCAATTTATGTATAGTTTAAGATCGTTAGCATAAAAAAGAAAAACTACTGTTGAGATTAAATTTTCAACAGTAGTTTCTTTTCTTTCATTTTTCGACTCAGTTTACTTTGGAGCGATTACTTCTTTTCCGCCCATATACGGTCTTAATACTTCAGGGATTACTACGCTTCCTTTTGCACCTGCCGCTTCGCTTTCGGTGCAGAGCTGACTTTGTTTATTTCGGAGCAATCACTTTTTTACCGCCCATATATGGAACTAATACTTCAGGAATTACTACGCTTCCGTCAGCTTGCTGATAGTTTTCTAGGATTGCTGCTACTGTACGGCCGATTGCAAGACCTGAGCCGTTTAATGTGTGTACATACTCTGGTTTTTCATTTGGCTCACGACGGAAACGAATATTTGCTCGACGTGCTTGGAAATCTTCAAAGTTAGAGCATGAAGAGATTTCACGGTACATATTTTGAGCTGGAATCCAAACTTCTAAATCGTACTTTTTCGCTGCAACAAAACCTAAATCAGCTGTACACATTTTTAGTTTGCGGTATGGTAACCCTAATAATTGCAGTACTTTTTCTGCATGACCTGTTAATAGTTCTAGCTGTTCATAAGATTCTTCTGGTTTAACAAATCGTACTAATTCTACTTTGTTAAATTGATGTTGGCGAATTAAACCACGTGTATCGCGTCCCGCAGAACCCGCCTCTGAACGGAAGCAAGCACTATATGCCGCAAAGCCCTGTGGCAATGCTTCACCTGGTAAAATTTCATCACGATAGAAGTTTGTCACAGGTACCTCTGCTGTTGGAATCATGAAATAATCTGTGTCATCTAATTTAAAGACATCTTCTTCAAATTTAGGTAGCTGTCCTGTACCTGTTAAGCTATCACGATTGACAATTACAGGTGGTAGCATTTCTTCATAGCCATGCTCTTCTGCATGTAAGTCCATCATAAATGCCATTAATGCGCGTTCTAAACGAGCACCAAGGCCACGATAGAATAAGAAACGACTACCAGTCACTTTTGCACCACGTTCAAAGTCAACAATTTGTAAGTCCGTAGCGATATCCCAGTGTGCTTTAATGTCAAAATCAAATGTTGGTACCTCACCCCAAGTATATTCCTCCACATTATCGTCCTCTGTTGTGCCAACTGGTACAGATTCATGTGGAACGTTTGGTAAACGCATCATCATATCTTTAAAGCGTTCTTCTACATCATTTAATTGGACATCTAGCTCTTTAATTTCATCGCCAACCTGACGCATACGTGCAATAACTTCATCCGCATTTTCTTTATTACGCTTCATGATAGAAATTTGCTCAGATACTTTATTACGTTCAGCTTTAAGCTCTTCTGTTTTTGCAATTAATTCACGACGCTTTGCATCTAATTGTTCAAAGTCGTCTAAGTTTCCTAAATCCTCATTACGTGTTAATAGCATTTCTTTAATTTCCGCGAAATTGTCGCGCACGCGTTTAATATCTAACATCGTCATACCTCCAGTAGATTCTTAATGATGGGAAAATAGTTAGTGGAAACACAAAAAAGCCCTCATCCCCAAAAGGGACGAGAGCTACCCGCGTTGCCACCCTAATTGATTAGACACATTGTACTTTGTCTAATCCACTTATTTCATAACGGCATTTCAGCCGGCGACAGCCTACTTCATTAACTTCGACTGCGCAACTCCAGGACGGATTCACAAGTGCTTTTATCAGCTTCCACCACCCGCTGACTCTCTAAAAAAAACGTGCTTGTTACTACTTCCCATCATCGTGTTCAGTTATTTAAATTTTATCCATACTGTACTATATGAATTGAGATTTTGCAAGTCATACCATAGAAGATACAAAATATTCAAGAATCCGTGCATCTGACGTTAATTCAGGATGGAAGGAACAGCCTAATAAATGATCGTCCTTTGCTAACACGATTTTCCCATCATGCTCTGCTAATACTTCAACACCTTCACCTACGGAAACAATATGTGGCGCGCGTATAAAGACAGCCGGAATAGCCTCACCTATTTCAGGTATGTCGAGCTTCACTTCAAAGCTATCGACCTGACGTCCATAAGAATTCCGTGCAACTACCACATCCATTACTGCTAAATGTGATTCATAATCCACTAATTCCTTTGCCAATAAAATCAATCCGGCACATGTTCCAAACATCGGTAAACCTTCCTTTGCAAGTGTGCGAATTGGCTCTATTAGCTCATATCGATTCAGCAATTTCCGCATCGTTGTGCTTTCTCCACCAGGCAAGACAAGTCCATCAAGCTTCTCTAAATCACTTCTTTGTTTTACTAAAACAGCTTCGCATCCGAGAGACTCTAACATTTGCACATGCTCTCGTACCGCTCCCTGTAATGCTAAAACACCAATTCGCTTCATCTTACCAGCCTCGCTCTTGCATACGCTCATTTTGACTAAGCTGTGCAATATCGATGCCTTTCATTGGAACGCCTAGCTCTTTTGAAATCTCAGCAATTAGTTTGTAGTCCTTATAATGTGTAGTGGCTTCAACAATTGCACGAGCAAATTTCTCTGGGTTTTCTGATTTGAAAATACCAGAACCAACAAATACACCGTCAGCTCCAAGCTCCATCATTAATGCTGCATCTGCTGGCGTAGCAACTCCACCTGCTGCAAAATTCACGACTGGTAAACGGCCATGACGTTTAATTTCTCTTAATAATTCAAAAGGAGCACCAAGCAATTTAGCCTCTGTCATTAATTCGTCCTCTGTCATACCAACTACCTTACGTACTTGCGCATTTACTTTACGAATATGACGAACAGCCTCTACAATATTTCCCGTCCCTGGTTCCCCCTTAGTTCGTAGCATGGAAGCCCCCTCACCAATGCGTCGAGCCGCTTCACCTAAATCACGACACCCACAAACGAAAGGCACTGTATAATCACTTTTTAACAAATGAAACTCCTCATCCGCTGGAGTTAATACTTCACTTTCATCAATATAATCAACACCCATTGCTTCTAACACTCTTGCTTCTACAATATGTCCAATACGTGCCTTAGCCATTACGGGAATGGATACAGCCCCCATGACCTCCTCGACAATACGAGGATCCGCCATACGTGCTACACCACCCGCCTTACGAATGTCTGATGGTACTCGTTCTAATGCCATGACAGCTACAGCTCCTGCTGCTTCCGCAATTTTCGCCTGCTCCGCATTAATAACGTCCATAATGACACCACCCTTTTGCATTTCTGCCATCCCGCGCTTAACTAATTCTGTACCTGTTTGTCTCATGATTTCTAACCTCCACCTTTATGATGAAATTTAGTATAATCGAAATTGACCATATAAAAATATCCAGTTTATAAAATAACCATAAGGTCAGGAGGATTGATGAACATGGACATGCTATTATTTCAACTAGAAAAAAATGGTGGAAAACCGCTCTATGACCAGCTTTATAGCGGCATTAAAGAAGCTATTATTTCAAAGAAAATTGCAGTAGGAGAAAAATTACCATCAAAAAGAAAATTAGCCGATTTTTTGAATATTTCTCAAACAACTATTGAAATTGCATATGCACAGCTACTTGCAGAAGGCTATATTATGTCTAAATCCCGCGTCGGTTATTTTGTAGAGGAAATTGACGAGCTTCCATATATTCAGCAGGACACAATAGCTTCTTTACACGAACAACCTAAGAAAAAATCGTACAAGATAGATTTTAATCCTGGTTCTATCGATATTGATGCCTTCCCATTTCAAACATGGCGGAAATATGCGAAAGAGCTCTTTGATGATGCCTCAAAGAAATTATTATTAACGGGTGAACCTCAAGGAGAACTATCTTTACGAACGGAGATTGCTAATTATTTATTTCAATCACGCGGAGTTGTTTGTAGTCCCGAGCAAATTGTCATCGGCTCAGGAACAGAACAGCTTCTACCAATGATTTTGCGCCTCTTCGGTGACGATACTTGCTTTGCGCTTGAAAACCCAGGATATCCAGCTGTGCATCGTATGTTTTCCCAGCATAAACGAAAAGTCTATCCAATTGCAGTCGATGATGAAGGAATTGTCATTCATGAGCTCGAAAAAACTAGCGCTGACGTTGTTTATATTACGCCATCACACCAATTCCCTACAGGAGCAGTATTATCAGCTACAAGACGTGCACAAGCTTTAAATTGGGCCGCACAAAGCTCCTCTCGATACATTATTGAAGATGATTATGATTCCGAATTTCGTTATACTGGAAAACCAATTCCAGCACTTCATGCATTAGATCGAAATGATAAAGTCATTTATATGAGTACATTTACAAAATCATTAATGCCGTCCTTGCGCGTTGCTTATTTTGTACTTCCACCAAAATTACTTGCTACTTATAATGATGTATTTAATTACTATTCATCAACAGTACCTCGTTTTGATCAACATATCGTAGCTAATTTTATGCGTGACGGCCATTTTGCAAAGCATTTAAATCGAATGAGGAAAGTTTATCGAAAAAAGCATGAAAAACTTACTTCTATTTTAGAAAACTATTCTAATCAAATTAACATTACTGGCGAGCAAGCCGGAATGCATATTTTACTCGATGTACAACATACTTTGTCTGAAAAGCAATTACAACAACTTGCCTCCAATGCGGAAATCAAAATCTATCCACTATCTGATTATCGCCTGGATCACGCCACACCCTCACAAGCTCAATTTTTACTAGGTTTTGGAGGTATACCTGTACATGAAATTGAACCTTCGATTGAAAAGCTAATGAGCTGTTGGGATATACAGAAAAAACACCGATCAACCTCACGTTAAAAGGTTGATCGGTGTTCCCTTTATATTATGATTCAATTAGTTGAATATTATAAAGCTTAAACCATGTATGAATTTGCCCGAGATAGGCTAAAAGCTGTGGACCTGCCATTAATTGTCCATACCAAGGAACTTTGAAAGAACTGCCACCAGATTCAATTAGCCCTATTAGCTTCTGTCGCTCAAATAATTCATGAAGAATTGAATTTTTATCCTCCATTATTTCTCTTAGCCATTTTTGAACACCTGCTGTATAAACTGGATGATAAGTTTTTGGGTACGGATTCTTTTTCCGATATAAAACTTCTTCTGGCAATAAATGTTCCATTGCCTTACGAAGCAAACCCTTTTCTATACCGCCTAAATTTTTCATTTCCCAAGGAATATTCCACGCATATTCCACAAGTCGATGATCTGCAAATGGAACACGAACTTCAAGACTCGCCCCCATGCTCATACGGTCTTTTCGTTCCAGCAATGTTTGCATAAACCAGACCATATTCAAATAAAACATTTCACGTTGCCTTACTTCCTCAATACTCTCTCCATCAAGATATGGTACTTCAGCAATTGTTTGCGAATATGCATGTTGTGCAAATGATTCAACTGTTAATTTCTTACGCCACCGCTCTTGCAACATTGTTGATCTTTCAGACAGTGAACGAATCCAAGGAAAACCTGTTGTCGTTTCTGTAAACCATGGATAGCCGCCGAAAATTTCATCTGCACATTCACCCGATAGTGCAACGGTAAAGTCTTTTTTTATTTCTCGACAAAACCATAATAACGATGAATCTACATCTGCCATCCCTGGTGAATCTCTAACAACGACAGATTCTACTAACCAATCGATTAATTGCTGCTGAGAAATTTCCTCAGCATGATGTGTTGTACTAAATGTATCTGTCATTTTTTGAATCCAATACGTGTCTGTTGATGTTTGAAAAGCATGTGGATTAAAGAAGCGTTCATTATCCTCATAGTCTATAGAATACGTATGGAGCATACCTTTATTTTGTTCTTGAAACCTGTTTGCCGCAATGCCAGTAATAATGCTGGAATCTAATCCGCCTGAAAGAAATGTACAAATCGGTACGTCTGAAACAAGCTGTCGTTCAATAGCATCCGTTAGCAAAAAACGGACATGATCGATCGTTTCCTCTAATGACTCTTCATGTCGTTTACTTTGTAACTGCCAATACTGCCAAACTCGTATACCCTCCCTAGAGAAACGCATTGCATATCCTGGACGTAGCTCACTAATATTTTGAAAAAGTGACTTTCCGGGCGTTCTAGACGGCCCTACAGCCATAATATTTGCTAGCCCTTCCGTATTAACGGTTGTTTTAATCAATGGATGAGCCAATAATGCTTTCACCTCAGAGGCAAAAAGCAAGCCGTCTTGTTGTTCTGTGTAAAACAAAGGTTTTACACCTAGTCGATCTCGGCATAAAAAAAGAGATTGTGATTGTTCATCCCATATACCAAAAGCGAAAATTCCATTTAAAAAATCAACACACTGCTCTTTCCATTCAATATAAGCAGTTAATAATACTTCCGTATCTGAATGTGTTGTCAAAACATGCCCTCGATTTTGAAGCTCTTTCCTTAATTCTTCTGTATTATAAAGCTCGCCATTATATGTAATGACATAGTTTGCACCATCATGTACTTTTTTCATCGGTTGCTTCCCACCGATTAAATCTATGACAGCTAGCCGACGATGGCCAAATGCAATATGCTCACTACACCAAATATTTTCATCATCAGGCCCTCGTTTATTTAACGTTTGCGTCATTAACTTTAGAGTTTCATTACTTGTTCTTAAATCCTTTTGAAAGCTAGCCCATCCTGTAATGCCACACATTTAGCCACATCCTTTCGCCTAATAGCGTATGCAGTAGAGCGAAAAAACGTGAAAAAGAACACATAGATGTTAGAAAACATCTATGTGTTCTTTAAGTTAATTATTAATCCGCCGGAGGCTTTAACTTCTTTCGTGAAAGAAGTTAGAATAAGCCACCAACAAAGTCAGTAATGCTGCTCCATAAGTTTCCGAAGAAGCTACCAATACCTTGGAAGAATAATGAGATACCACTAGCACGTTCCACAGCCTCTGTTGTGACAACATCAGCTTTAAGGTCCTTACCGTCAATAAAACCGTAATCTGTGCCCTCTGAGCGCTCAATAACTACCTTCCCGACAACTGTATCCTTCTTAACCTCTGCTTCAAGACTCTTTTTATCTAATACTAGTTTAGGTTTATATAAATCTTTCTCAGATGACTTGACCATAAATGAAATTGGTTCTTTAACAGCAATCGCTACTTTGTTTTCTTTACCTTTTGTAACTTTTACTGTTTCTTGATCTTTAAACTTATAGTTTGCAGGAATAATTTCTTGTTTCGAGAATTGTGAGAAACCATAATTAAACAATTTAGCTGTTTCATCGAAGCGCGCTTTTTTTGGATCCTCTCCTACAGCCTTCATAACTACAGAAATTAAACGTGTACCATTGCGCTCTGCTGTACCTGTAAAGCAATGACCCGCAAAGTCTGTTGTACCTGTTTTTAATCCGTCAACGCCTTGATATTGGAATATTAAACCTGGCAACATAAAGTTCCAGTTTTCCATTTTAATTGCGTCCTCTGTACCTTCACGGAACGTCTTTTTTGCAATTTTAGACGTTTTTAATACGTCTGGATGATCTTTTAGTAAATGATATGCTAATTTAGCTACAGATTTAGCTGGCATTACATTTTCATCATTTGGTCCAGTACCAGCTGGCTGCATACCAAATAAATCTGCATTGTTAAGACCAGTAGAATTCACGAATTTATAGCCTGTAAGACCAAGCTCTTCTGCTTTTTTATTCATTAGCTTTACAAACTCAGTTTCAGTACCTGCAATTGTTTCTGCTATTGCCACTGTAGCAGCATTTGCAGAGTAAATTGCCATTGCCTCATATAATTCTTGAATTTTGTAAGTTCCATCTCTACGCAATGGTACATTACTTAATGCACGGTTTTGAGACATTTTATACGTATATTCAGTTACGTGATATTCTTGATCCCATTTAACTGTACCTGCATCAATTGCATCCAATAACAGGTATTCAGTCATCATTTTTGTCATACTCGCAATACCTAATGAAGTATCTGCATTTTGTTCATATAAAATTTTTCCTGAATCTGCGTCAATTAAAATTGCAGCATCCACTTGTAGTCCTAAATCTGTTTCTGCATTTGCCTTCGCTGGAATACCTGCTAAAACACTAAATAACAAAACAGGAATTAGGAGTAAGCGAATGACAGTGTTCATTGTCTTTTTCACCTTTAAAGCCCTCCAAAAAATATTCTTTTCCTCGACATTTTATCATATATAGTAATGTCCGTGCGCACTCTCTATCATAAAAAAATGCTCTCGTGTCATCTTTGTAGACGATTCGAGAGCATAAAAGTTGCTAGTAATATATTACATCGAATAGTTTGGTGATTCTTTTGTGATTTGTACATCATGTGGATGTGATTCACGTAGACCTGCACCTGTCATTCGAACAAACTGAGCATTTTCACGTAAGAACTCAAGGTTAGCTGAACCACAATAGCCCATACCTGCACGAATACCACCGATTAGTTGATAAATAGTATCCGCTAGAGGTCCCTTGTAAGGAAGACGACCTTCAATACCCTCAGGTACTAATTTTTTCGCATCCTCTTGGAAATAACGATCTTTTGAACCTTTTTCCATAGCTCCAATTGAACCCATACCACGGTATACCTTGAAGCGACGACCTTGGAAGATTTCAGTTTCACCAGGAGATTCAGAAGTACCTGCAAGAAGTGAACCAAGCATTACAACATTACCACCCGCTGCAAGAGCTTTTACGATGTCACCAGAGTACTTAATGCCTCCATCAGCAATAATTGTTTTGCCAAGTTCACGTGCTACTGTTGCACAATCGTAAACAGCTGTAATTTGTGGTACACCTACACCGGCTACGACACGAGTAGTACAAATAGATCCTGGTCCAATACCAACTTTCACTACATCTGCACCAGCTTCAAATAATGCGCGTGCACCTTCAGCTGTTGCCACGTTACCAGCGATAATCTCAAGCTCTGGGTAAGATTCACGGATAGAACGAATTGTTTGTAATACGCCCTCAGAATGACCGTGAGCTGTATCGATTACTACGATGTCTACTTGTGCTTCAACAAGCTTTTCAATACGTATCATCGTATCTTTTGAAACACCAACTGCTGCTCCTACTAATAAACGACCATGGATGTCTTTTGCAGCGTTAGGGAACTCAATTACTTTCTCGATATCCTTAATTGTAATTAATCCAGTTAATTTACCTTCTTCATCTACAATTGGTAGCTTTTCGATTTTATATTGTTGAAGAATCTTTTCAGCATCCTCTAGAGTCGTTCCAACAGGAGCTGTAATTAAATCTTCTTTTGTCATAACATCTTCAATTTTTAAAGAATAGTCAGAAATAAAACGTAAGTCGCGGTTTGTAATGATTCCTACTAGCTTTTGGTTTTCCATACTATCAACGATTGGTACACCAGAAATTCGGTATTTGCCCATTAAATGCTCAGCATCGAAAACTTGGTGAGTCGGAGTTAAGAAGAATGGGTTTGTAATAACACCATTTTCAGAACGTTTTACTTTTTCTACTTGCTCAGCTTGCTCATCGAGTGACATGTTCTTATGGATAATACCGATACCACCTTGACGTGCCATAGCAATTGCCATTTTAGATTCTGTAACTGTATCCATGCCTGCGCTGATCGTTGGAATATTTAATTTAATCTTCGGTGTTAGTTGAACTGATAAATCAACATCTTTCGGTAATACTTCTGAATGGGCTGGTACTAATAATACATCATCAAAAGTTAAACCTTCTTTGGCAAATTTAGTTTCCCACATTTTCGTAACGTCCTCCTATAGTTAAAAGAATATTAATTGTAAGATTAACAACGTGCTAAGCTACTGTCAAGAAACTTATAAAAGAAAGACAATTCAGATTTTTCTAAGCAGCATCTCTGATAACCTTTTCTCCTTTTTTACACTGAAGAAAATGTAGACTTTTTAATTTTTTCTACATTTAATATATAAGGATTAGTTAAGCTCTTCTTATTTTAAGCAAGTTTTGTGGAATTATTGATAAATTATTAAGGTTTTTCAAAAAAAAAAAAAAAAACAGCCAGCATACAGCTGACTGTTTTCATTGCCTAGCGACGTCCTACTCTCACAGGGGGAAGCCCCCAACTACCATCGGCGCTAAAGAGCTTAACTTCCGTGTTCG
>NZ_JBHJTF010000055.1:0-27601 GCF_042267565.1 Lysinibacillus sp. NPDC056232
CGCAACCAAAATGGTCCCGTGGTGTAGCGGTTAACATGCCTGCCTGTCACGCAGGAGATCGCCGGTTCGATCCCGGTCGGGACCGCCATTTTTTTTTTTTGCCGGTGTAGCTCAGTTGGTAGAGCAACTGACTTGTAATCAGTAGGTCGTGGGTTCGACTCCTATCGCCGGCATCATCCCTTGGAGGGGTAGCGAAGAGGCTAAACGCGGCGGACTGTAAATCCGCTCCTTAGGGTTCGGCGGTTCGAATCCGTCCCCCTCCACCATTTTTAGGGGCATAGTTCAACGGTAGAATAGAGGTCTCCAAAACCTTTGGTGTGGGTTCGATTCCTACTGCCCCTGCCAGGTTTCTAGGTACTCGTTATCAAATACTGCCGTGATTATATATAGTGGCGGTTGTGGCGAAGTGGTTAACGCACCGGATTGTGGTTCCGGCATTCGTGGGTTCGATTCCCATCAGTCGCCCCATTTTAATAATTGGGGTATAGCCAAGCGGTAAGGCAACGGATTTTGATTCCGTCATGCCTAGGTTCGAATCCTAGTACCCCAGCCATTCATTTTTTAATATGAGCCATTAGCTCAGTTGGTAGAGCATCTGACTTTTAATCAGAGGGTCGAAGGTTCGAGTCCTTCATGGCTCATCAGTTTTTATAAATGCGCCCGTAGCTCAATTGGATAGAGCGTCTGACTACGGATCAGAAGGTTATGGGTTCGACTCCTGTCGGGCGCGCCAAAAAAGCCTAATAGTATCGGAATGTAGCTCAGCTTGGTAGAGCACTTGGTTTGGGACCAAGGGGTCGTAGGTTCGAATCCTGTCATTCCGACCATCTTTCCTAACAAGGGGCCTTAGCTCAGCTGGGAGAGCGCCTGCCTTGCACGCAGGAGGTCAGCGGTTCGATCCCGCTAGGCTCCACCACTTATATATTACGGAGGTATACCCAAGTTCGGCTGAAGGGATCGGTCTTGAAAACCGACAGGCGGGTAACACCGCGCGGGGGTTCGAATCCCTCTACCTCCTCCATATTTTTTTTCGGGTCAGTAGCTCAGTTGGTAGAGCATTAGATTGAAGCTCTAAGTGTCGGCGGTTCGATTCCGTCCTGACCCACCATCTGCGGGTGTAGTTTAATGGTAAAACCTCAGCCTTCCAAGCTGATGTCGTGAGTTCGATTCTCATCACCCGCTCCAAAATAATGGGCCTATAGCTCAGCTGGTTAGAGCGCACGCCTGATAAGCGTGAGGTCGATGGTTCGAGTCCATTTAGGCCCACCATTATTCCGAAGTAGCTCAGTTGGTAGTAGCACCTGACTGTTAATCAGGTTGTCGCAGGTTCGAGTCCTGCCTTCGGAGCCACGGCCCCTTGGTCAAGTGGTTAAGACACCGCCCTTTCACGGCGGTAACACGGGTTCGAATCCCGTAGGGGTCATCAAGCATGTTGCACGTTTGTGCAACATGCTTTTTTTTTATGCCAACTATAAGTCAAAAAAGGATTATCCCTCGTTAAGGAAGTTTTATTTCTAATGGACACGCCATAACGTCTATTCCTAAATATTGCGAAGGGCTTAATCATGATAAACAAAATTGCAAATGTAACTGAAGATATCCTCTTGTTTAATCTATTTCTGCATACAAAAACGATTTACCCTCTGCAATTCCCCAAAATTTTTATAATACCACTTCAAGGGAAGCTATGTATCTTTTACCTACTCCATTTGAGCACAAAGCCTGATTTCGGGCAGCAATTATGCCAAGGCATATTTTTATAAAAAGAAGAGCTGATATGGAAAATTGAACAAAGTATTTCATATATTAAATATGTATGTTTTCTTGCAGATTTTTTCGTGGTGATAATAGTTCCATTCCTCTAATATGAGGATAGATGGAGGAGTTCGATATGAATTTACATGAAGTACAACGATTTTTAGAACTTTATCAAGTAGAGCAAAACGAGTCAAAAACATGGCTAGAAAATAAATTACAGCATATTAAAACAGCTGGAGAATATATACCGACAACGGAAGAATTAATCTTTGGTGCACGAGTGGCTTGGCGTAATAGTAATAAGTGTATTGGTCGACTGTTTTGGCAATCGCTGCATGTTGTAGATGCCCGTGATATTTCACATGAAGAGGATATCTTCAATGCTTTGCTTAAACATATTCAATATGCCACAAATGATGGGAAGATTCGTCCAACAATAACGATTTTTGCACCAGGGCGAGTTCGTATATGGAATCATCAGCTAATCCGCTATGCTGGTTATGAAACAGAATCTGGAATCGTTGGTGATCCGCATTCCGTTGAGTTTACAAAAGTATGTGAATCACTTGGCTGGCAAGGTGAGAGAACAGCATTTGATGTACTTCCGATTGTTGTACAGGTAGATGGTAGAGAGCCACAAGCGTTTATAATCCCTGACGAATATGTACTAGAGGTACCGATTCGCCACCCTGAATCTTCACAAGTAGAGAAGCTAGGATTAAAATGGTATGCAGTGCCGATTATTTCGAGCATGCGCTTCCAAATGGCAGGTATCGATTTTGAGGCAGCCCCATTCAATGGTTGGTATATGGGTACAGAAATCGGGGCACGTAATTTAGCAGATCATGAGCGTTATAATATGCTGCCCGCTGTAGCAGAAATTTTCAACCTCGATACAACCAAACAGGCTTCTTTATGGCGTGACCGAGCATTAGTTGAGCTAAATATGGCAGTTCTACATTCTTTTAAAGAAGATGGTGTGAGCATTGTAGATCATCATACAGCTGCACAGCAATTTAAATTGTTTGAGGAAGCAGAAGCAGCAGCTAATCGTGAGGTTACAGGCAATTGGACATGGTTGATTCCACCCCTTTCTCCAGCTACAACTCATATTTACCATAAGCCTTATGTTAATGTTTACAATACACCGAACTATTTTTATCAGAAACCACCTTACTAATAGAGAAAGGCAGCTCACGTTAACTTATTTCAGCGGGTGTCCAAACATTTGCTGAAATAAGATCATGAGCTACCTTTTTTAATTTACATATTCATTTTTAGAAGCCCTAAATGAACATAAGAAGAGTATCAATACTACGACAACAAATAACCAACCAGCCGTATTCCAGCCACCAAATAAATCATGCAAATAACCAAATAAGATTGGACCGATTGCGGCTAATAAATACCCTAATGATTGCGCAAAACCTGATAAATCAGCTGCTTCAAAAGCGGTACGGGTACGTAATGTAAAGAACATCATCGCTAATGAGAATGAAGCTCCTCCGGCTAAGCCTAGTAGCACCATCCAAAGTATAGCGAGGTTTGTCCATTCCATCACTAGTCCGATAAAGCCAATTAAGTAAAATGCCGTAAACATGAATACGAGAGGTCGTTGAGATGTCATTTTACTAGCGATAATAGGCACCGCTAAAGCCATTGGGACTTGTGAAAATTGCATGATGGAAAACATCCATCCTGCACGATCTGCAGCTAATCCTTGTGCTATAAATATTTCAGGAATCCAAGCAGCGGTTGTATAGAATAATAATGACTGAAATCCCATAGTTCCCGCTACTGCCCAAGTAACAGGTGATTTCCATAAAGGTGTACGTTCTTTCGTAGTTTTAACATTAGGTTCAGGCTTATTAAATTTCAACTGTGGAATCCATATTAAAATAGTTAACGCCACGAGAACAAGTGCGACTGCCAGTGCACCTTGCCAGCCAATTGATGAATGGGCAACAGGATAGCTAATACCAGCACCGAGTCCAGCTGTCAAATTCATCGACATTGTGAAAAATGCCATAAGTAAACCTACGTGAAAGGGAAACTTCAGTTTAAGCAATCCTGGAATAAGTACGTTACCGAATGAAATGGCTATACCAATTAGCGCAGTACCAAATACGAGCAAACTAGTTGTTCCGAGGGAGCGTATTACAATCCCTAACGCCAAAAGAATAGTCGATAAAAATAATGTTAGTTCTAGCCCGATTTTACGTGCGACAATTGGTACAAAAGGTGAGATGATTGCAAATGCTAACAATGGGATTGTTGTTAGAAAGCCCGCTAGTACATTGGATATGCCGAGGTCTTCGCGGATAAAGGAAATAATAGGTCCAACAACTGTTAGCGGCATCCGTAATGTCGAGGCAATACAAATTACGCCGATAACTAATAATAAGGTTGTACCTTTCCAATTAATTTTCCTGCTAGGATAAGTATCGGTATGTTCATGAGTAGCCAAATAAATCCCCCCTGTTAGAACAATTATGATTGAACCACTATACCACTTTATCACAATAATAAAAATAGTAGAAAATTCATAAAATATAGAATGTTACTTGAGTTATTGAAATGTCATAGGTTGTATGTTAGAATAATATCCATCGTAAATTTAATAATTATATGCCTCATGTTTATAATGAGGTAGAGGTCGCGGTATTTAAGAGTATGCTAATGGAAATGACAAGCATTAGAGATATTAGTTGAAAGGAAATACTGCCGAAGTGTGAGGGGACTTGAAAACCTCATGCTGGGGCTGTCTCCGAAAGGAACAGAACTGTCACGTTTGAACAACGTGTTGAGCTATCATTTTGAAAGAACAGAGGATTTACTTAGCCATCACAGCAACGTTCATGTGATGGCATTTTTTTGCCTCTTATAAAAGGAAGGAAGCTATATCATGAGTGAAATAAAAGTCAATCAGCTCGGCCATAAAGCGCCTAAGCTGAAAAAGGAATTAAAAAGCCGTCATATTACAATGATTTCATTGGGCGGTACAATCGGTACAGGATTGTTCTTAGCTAGTGGTGGTGCCATTGCACAAGCAGGCCCTGGCGGTGCACTACTCGCCTATGCATTAATCGGTATCATGGTGTATTTTTTAATGACGAGCTTAGGCGAAATGGCAGCTTATATGCCATCATCGGGTTCATTTAGTACGTATGCTACAAAATTTGTAGACCCAGCTCTAGGCTTTGCGCTTGGCTGGAACTACTGGTACAACTGGGCAATTACAATTGCGGCAGAAATTTCTGCTGTATCATTAATTATGAAATATTGGTTCCCAGATAGCTCATCAGCACTTTGGACTGTTTTATTTATTGCTGTCGTTTTAACGTTCAATCTATTATCGGTAAAAAGCTATGGTGAAAGTGAATATTGGTTTGCCATGATAAAGGTTGTAACTGTCATCATTTTTATTATTATCAGTTTCCTAATGATTTTTGGTATTTTAGGAGGAAACGCTCCGGTAGGCTTTACGAATTTCTTTATCAGTGATGGACCATTCCACGGTGGATTTCTTGCTACATTTGGTATTTTCTTAGCTGCTGGATTCTCGTTCCAAGGGACAGAGCTACTTGGAATAACAGCAGGTGAAACAGATGATCCTGGTAAAAATATTCCGAAAGCTGTTAAGTCTGTTTTCTGGAGAATTCTTTTATTCTATATTTTAGCGATCGGTGCAATTGGGCTGCTGATTCCATTTACAGACTCACGTTTGCTATCTGAAGATATCGCTGTTTCACCATTTACACTGGTGTTCGACCGTTTAGGAATTGCCTTTGCTGCTTCATTGATGAATGCTATCATTTTAACGGCAATGCTGTCAGCAGGGAATTCAGGGCTGTACGCATCTTCTCGTATGCTTTGGCAATTGGCAGTAGATGGACATGCACCGAAATTTTTCGCTAAACTAAGCCGTCGAGGTATTCCGATTTACGCATTACTGGCGACTTTAGCTGTAGGCTCCCTAGCATTTTTAGCTTCATTCTTTGGTGATGGTGTAGTCTACATGTGGCTTCTAAATGCCTCTGGGATGTCTGGCTTCATTGCTTGGCTAGGAATTGCATTTAGCCATTACCGTTTCCGTCGAGCATTCGAGGTACAGGGATTAGATCCGAAATTGCTGCCGTATAAAGCAAGGCTATTCCCATTCGGCCCGCTATTTGCCTTTACGGTTTGTATGATTGTTGTTATTGGACAAAACTACAATGCCTTTATGGGTAATACAATAGACTGGTATGGAGTCCTTGTCTCCTATATCGGTATTCCACTGTTCTTATTCTTATGGCTTGGCTATAAAATCAAGCATAAAACAAAAATGCATCCATTAGAGCAATGTGATTTAAAAGTCGAATAATAAAAAATAAAACTGTCCTGTGAGTCATATAAAATGCTTGCAGGGCAGTTTTTTAAGTTAAAAAATATGAATAAATTTGTAACCTCAGAAGTACAATCTTGTCAGAAAAAATACTACAATGAACGATTAATCTTTAAGCGCCAAAACCTCGTATCCCCATAATAGCAATCATCGATCCGTAGACTACAAGAATAAGAAAAATGATGAGTAATCCTAAATATTTAGAAATACCCGGTTGTTTTGATTTAATTCCGGATATTCCAAAATAAATACTTATTATCCAGAGTAGGGCACCTACATAAAAGTAAATCCTAAAAATACCGTTCTTACTTAATGAACTAGCATAAAACAATAACACCCCGATAATACAAAATGCAATAGAAAAAAACTGTAATGCCTTCTAAAAGTCATTTCTCCAGTCCTTTCTAAATTATTTTGATTATTGCTAACAATATACCAACCAATACAGTATGACAAATCTGCATTTTAGGCTTCAGATAAAATTACTGGAGAGAATAAAAAGGGGACTTTAGTTTCTCGAATCGTCCCCACTTTTGGTGCACAACCTTAATATGGTAAAATGATAGATAAATAACACATCATCAAATTTTGGGTAGGACATTTGTTGAAACGTATACCATGCATATAAGTTGATTGGAGTGGAGGCTGGGCGACTCCTTGGGGATTAGCGATAGAGGAACGAAGGCTAAAACCATCACGTCCTGTGATAACGCCTTCGTGACCAACATCCTGCTGCTGACGCTTCGTTAGCACTACGCTTTCGCGCAAAAAACATCTGTTGCCCCAAGCGGATCATCGGACGCCCCCAGGAAGCTCTGCTCTGCGCGAAAGCGAAGCGTCAGCGGCAAATGTTTTATCTGTGCGAAAGCGAAGCGGCAGCAACAAATGTTTTATCTGTGCGAAAGCGTAGCGACAGCAACAAATGTTTTATCTGTGCGAAAGCGTAGCGACAGCAACAAATGTTTTATCTGTGCGAAAGCGTAGCGACAGCAACAACAAAGCGCCCAGCTGGAACGGAAATCAACCCCTCTTTGTGGTGATGATCATAGTAATGACAAGTCATATACAGACTGCTTTATATTAGGAAGAGGTGCATGAACGTGCAAAAGCATATTTTACTAGTAGAAGATGACGAAGCTATTCGTGAAATGGTAGAAAGCTATTTAACAATGGAGGGATTCCATGTTACCACTGCAGTAAATGGAGAAGAAGCCTTACAACATTGTTTAAACAATCCCTTTGATTTAGTGATCTTGGATATTATGATACCGAAATTGAATGGATTAGAAGTTTTAAAGATTATACGAGAGCAAGCATCACTTCCAATTATCATTATGTCAGCCAAGGATAGTGATGTTGATAAAGCGTTAGGATTAGGATTAGGGGCAGATGATTATATTGCCAAGCCGTTCTCGATGCTGGAATTTTCGGCACGTGTTAAAGCCGCAATTCGAAGAGCTACGAAATACTCCAGTCAAGTAGAGGATAAGACAGATTTGGTAGAGATAGATAACTTATCGATAGACCTTGTTAATTTTTCAGTTGAGAAGAATGGACAACAAGTAAAGCTCACATCAAAGGAGTTTGCTATCTTAAAATTATTCGTGACAAATCGTAATCGAGTTTTTACAAAGCAGCAAATTTATCAATTGATTTGGAATGATGCTTACTATGGAGATGAAAATATTATTAATGTACATATAAGAAGATTGCGCGAAAAAATTGAAGACGATCCATCCAATCCTAGGTATATTAAAACGCTTTGGGGAATCGGCTATAAATTTGAAGGGTAAACATCATGATGATTATATTTCTATTATTGATTATTGTGTTACTCGTAGGCATTATTATTTTTCAAGTGAGAGCAAAAAAACAACAAGATACTACGATTCAATACATGCATCAAAAACTGCAAGTAATCATTGATGAACAGTCGAGCGAAAAGGTTTTAGTATCGACAGCTAATCAAGAATTACAGCAGTTACTGATTGCGATGAATGCATTGTTAGACCACAATCAAAAAGTGTTGGTAACGCATCGAAAAATGGAAAGCTCCATGAAAAAGATGTTGGCCAATATATCACATGATCTTAAAACACCTTTAACAGTTGTACTAGGTTATACGGAAATGCTTCAGCTTAATCAGGCACTTAGTGACGAGGAGCGGCAACGATTACTCACTGGCGTTCATTCGAAAACATTGGAAGTATTAAAAATAATCCATACATTTTTTGATCTGGCAAAATTGGAGGCTGGAGATACAGATTATCCAATGACGAAAATTAATGTAAGTGAAATTTGCCGGAAAAATATTTTATCATTTTACGATATGGTCACATCTATCGGATTAGAGATTGATATAGCATTACCAGAGATATCCTTGTATGCACTTGGCAATGAAGAAGCGTTAGATAGGGTTCTGAATAATTTATTGTCAAATGCTATTGCCTATGGGGCGGCAGGAAACATCATTGGGCTTACAGTAAGAAATGATGATACGAATATTTTTATTGATGTATGGGATCGTGGTAAGGGGATTGACGAATATCATATTGATAATGTTTTTGAAAGAATGTATACGCTTGAGGATTCCAGAAATAAATCCTTCCAAGGGAGTGGTCTTGGCTTAACGATTACAAAACGTCTAGTAGAATTAATGGAGGGCTCCATCCATCTTTCCAGTATCACATATGAGAAGACTATTTTTACAGTTTCTTTAAAACGAATGACATACTGAACAGTCATGCTTGTAGAGCATTTTAATTGCTTTACAAGCTTTTCTTATACGCTTAAGAAATTTGTAAGAATCAAGTAATAAATTAGAGAGTTTCATTTTTTATAATAAGGATAGTTAAATTTAAGGGAGAGATTTACATGACATATATTGTGAAGACAAATCAGCTTACGAAAGTGTTTGAGGGGAAAGAAGTCGTTTCGGCTGTTACTATGCATGTGAAAAAGGGAGAGATATACGGTTTTTTAGGTCCTAATGGTGCAGGGAAAACGACAGTCATGAAAATGCTGACTAACCTTACGAAGCCAACGAGTGGAGATATTGAAATCTTTGGTGAGAAATTACACGACCGCTCATATGAAGTGCTGAAAAGGATGGGGACGATTATTGAATATCCGATTTTTTATGAAGATTTAACAGCACTGGAAACCTTAGAATTACATTGCGAATATATGGGCTATTATGACAAGAAAGAGATTGCGCATGTTCTAGATTTAGTAAAACTAACAAATACGGAGAATAAGCGTGTGAAAGACTTTTCCCTAGGGATGAAACAACGATTGGGTATTGCACGTGCAATTATTACGAAGCCGGAATTACTTATTTTAGACGAGCCGATTAATGGACTAGATCCAGTCGGCATTAAAGAACTTCGAGAGCTATTCAAGATGCTTTGTAAAGAGTATGGCATTACCATTATGATCTCTAGTCACATATTGGGTGAAATTGAACAATTGGCAGATACAGTTGGGGTTATTAAAGATGGAAGATTAATTAAGGAAGTATCAATGGACGCTGTCAATCGTAGTCAAACAGATTATATTGAAGTGACTGTCAATGATGGGGAAAAGGCTGCATTTATTATAGAAAGTAAATTAAATATTACTAATTTCAAACTAATGGATGACAATTGTATTCGAATTTATGAATCGACAGCTTCACAAAAGGTGCTATCTAAAACATTGATTGAGCATGATATTGAAATTGAGGGCATTAGCAAAAAAACAAGCTCATTAGAGGATTACTTCTTGAAGCTAATCAATGGAGGTGTCGCTAGTGCTTAATTTAATGCGGCTAGAAATGAAAAAATACCATATTGGTTCATATATAAAACGAGCTGTTTTCGCAAATTTTGTGATATTAGCTATTATATTTATGCTTTTATTTATCACTAAAATAGAAGGGGATCAAGATTTTAGAACTTATCAGACGGCATTTAGCCTTATAGATTCAGGTGTAAGAGCAGTATTTATTATTTTTGCTAGTGTGTTAATCGCCAAGTTTATTATTGGAGAATTTAAATATAAAACTATCACCGTAGCATTTATGTACCCGATCAATAGAAAAAAACTAATTGCTTCAAAGCTTGCCATTGTTGTTCTTTTTACCTTTAGTGCAATTATTTTATCGACTATTTTTGTCACAGCGATTTTTTGTGCTGTTAGTGAGAGTTTCAAATTGCTTCCGGATACATTATCGGTATCTCTCATAATACAACGAATTCCCGCTGTGATCATGAATGCAGTTTCAGCATCATGCATTGCATTAATACCATTGTATTTCGGTATGAGAAAATACTCCATTCCGGCAACGATTGTATCATCTATATTAATTGTATCGGTTGTATCATCAAATTCGGGTAACTTCACCTTGTATGATATTATTTTCATACCCATCACTTTAGCTATTATCGGTATAAGCGTGGCCTACTTATCATTTCGAAATATTGAGAAGATAGATATTTAAGGGAGAGAAATAGCGCATTGCGGTAGGGGTGACAATTGGTAAAATGTATGCCATATATTAGTTGATTGGAGTGGAGACTGGGCGACTCCTTGGGGATCAGCAATAGAGGAACGAAGGCTAAAACCATCACATCCTGTGATAACGCCTTCGTGACCAACATCATGTTGGCCCAAGCGGCTCTTCGGACGCCCCCAGGAAGCTTTGCTCTGTGCGAAAGCGAAGCGACAGCAACAATTGTTTTATCTGTGCGAAAGCGTAGCGACAGCAACAATTGTTTTATCTGTGCGAAAGCGAAGCGACAGCAACAATTGTTTTATCTGTGCGAAAGCGTAGCGACAGCAACAACAAAGCGCCCAGTCGGAACGGAAATCAACCACACGTTATGGAGTAAGCCTCGTACATGTAGAAATGCCAGACACAAAACCAAATCAAGGTTTTTGTGTCTGGCATTTTTTTAACCAAATACTGTTTGCCATAATAAATAAAGATTTAAAGTAACTACAATTACTACGACAATCCATCCTAATATGGTTGTCATACGATGGTTAACAAGGCTTCCCATGATATCACGCTTACTTGTAAACATTACAAGCGGTACAAGAGCAAATGCAATACCAAAAGATAAAATAACCTGACTTAGGACAAGCGCATAAGTTGCATTAACTCCAGATGCAATGATAACCAAAGGAGGTATCATTGTAATAGCTCGACGTAAGTAGAGCGGAATTTTCTTTCTTATAAAACCTTGCATCACAACGTCACCTGCAAGTGTACCGACTGAAGAGCTAGCAAGACCTGCAATGAGAAGTCCAAGACCAAAGGACACTGCTGCCATCGGACCAAGCGCCTCTTTTAAACCGTTATAAGCAATATCTAAATCTTCCACTACTACGCCTTGTGTATGGAATACTGCTGCGGCAATAACAAGCATACTCATATTGATGGCACCGGCAATAATCATCGCGATGATTATATCAATAAACTCAAAACGGAATATACGTTTTTTTTCAGCATCATTTCGGCCAACGACACGATTTTGTGTTAATGAAGAATGCAAGTAAATAGCGTGTGGCATGACAGTTGCTCCTAAAATACCCGTTGCAAGTAAAATAGAATCTACTCCATCAAAGCGCGGTGTAAACATGCCTATTGTTACTTCGCCCCAATTTGGCTGAGCTAAAAATGTTTGAAATGCAAATGCTAATACGACAATAAGCACCATGCCAGAAATACCTGCTTCAAACGCTCTAAAGCCTCTGCGCTGTAATTCTAAAATAGCAAATGAGCCGACAGCTGTAATGAGAGCTGCAGGTAACATTGGAATATTAAATAACAAGTACAGCCCTAGTGCAGCACCGATAAACTCTGCAAGATCTGTTGCAATAATGACCAATTCTGCCTGTATCCATAAAAAAATAGAAGTTTTTTTAGAAAAATGTTCACGTGCTACTTCGGGTAAATTTTTGCCTGTCGCGATACCAAGTTTTGCCGATAAGGATTGAATTAACACCGCCATTAAATTGGAAAAGGCGATTACCCAAAGTAGTAAATATCCATATTGTGAACCTGCTGTAATATTTGTTGCGAAGTTGCCTGGATCAATATAGGCAACTGCAGCGATAAAGGCTGGGCCAAGAAACGGTAAAATTCGTCGCCAGCCTGTTATATCTCCATCTAAAACCGCCTCAGCAGACGATTTTGTCATTCGTTTGTAAACCATGTTGTTCCCTCATTTCAAAAAGTATCACAGGTGAAATAAAGTTTCCTGCAGGAAAATGATATATTCCTATTTTATCGCTAGAACTAAAAAATGTGAAGATGTTTGCTCAATTTTTTTCGGAATTCGAAATGTTTTTGATATAGTAATCAATTTTAAAGGAAGAATTCCGTTGTGTATCAATGTATGGAAGCATCATAGCAGAATATTCGATTCATTTGAAAATGACCCAAGGATGAATGTACTTAGCTTCTTTAAACGTAGGAATATACTTATAAGGTAGCTTTTTTAACTTCTTTCAGCGAGTGTTTTTTGTAGCGAAAGCGAAGCGTCAGCTACAGGTGTCCAAAAACCAGTTGCTGCCGCTACGTTAGCACTGCGCTTTCGCAAAAAAACATCCGCTGAAATAGCGGAACTCAGGCTAAGAATTTCACATCCTATGAAAACGCCTGGGACCAACATCGTATTGGTCAAAAGCCGATTCCGGACGCAATTATGCCGGGGCATAATTGATTGATTTTCAATTCGGGTATTCACATATTTTCTACTAGTATTAAAACATTATTCTTCAAATAAGAATTTATCATCAAAAGTTTGGGATGACGTTTGATGTATATAAGTTGATTGAGGCAGCTCATCGGACGCCCTCTGGAAAACACCCAATCGGAGCGGAAATCAACAACACGTTATGGTTTGGGTCTAAATAAAAATGTTCAAAATATCAAGTGGAAAAATTTTTTGTAAGCATTATTTTCATCTTTACTTTTTTTAATTACAGGCGTAATATGACATCATTATAAAAGTTTCAAATTTCTAAATCGCTGAAGCAATTAGACGCGGGGGACCCAATTTTTACGGATTACACATAGGTAATCCTTGGGGTGAATCTCTTCATTTATTGAGGGGTAGGGCTACTCAGGCCCGAATCCGACAGCTAACCTCGTAAGCGTTAAGAGCAGAAAAGTGGAGCTTGGCAGACGAATGAACGTCTACAAGTCTTATTTAGTGATGACTTGTAGACTTTTTTTATCTTCATTCTAAAGAAGAAACAAGACCCCGTTGAACAGCACAAAAACCGATTATGCTAAAGTGTAATCGATTTAGAAATGCGAAACACATTCTATGAAACTAGAAGGTGTTGACTATGAAATCCTCATTAAAACGTTATATTATCGGTAAACCATTGAGATCTGAAGCGTTAGGGGAACAAAAGCTTAGTAAAACAAAAGCACTTGCCATACTATCGTCCGATGCTTTGTCATCAGTAGCGTATGGACCTGAGCAAATTTTAATTGTACTTATGACAGTAAGCACTGTTGCCTTTTGGTATTCTCTACCGATTGCTGCTGGGGTAATTGTGTTACTGACAGCACTTATTTTCTCGTATCGTCAGGTTATTTATGCGTATCCACATGGTGGTGGAGCATATGTAGTTTCTCGGGAAAATTTAGGTGTCAATGCGGGTCTAGTCGCTGGTGGATCATTGCTTGTCGATTATATTTTAACAGTTGCGGTTAGTGTATCGGCTGGAACGGATGCCATTACTTCGGCATTGCCAAGTCTACATCCCTATAATGTAATAATCGCGGTGTTTTTCGTTATATGTTTAACGCTTTTAAACCTGCGTGGTGTCACAGAATCTGCATCCATTTTAGCGTATCCTGTTTATTTGTTTGTGATCGTGATGCTGATGTTAATCGGGGTGGGGGCTTATAACATAGTAACAGGGCAAGTTCCTGCAGAGTTGCATCCAAAGGTCGGTACACCAGTTGCAGGTATCAGTCTATTTATATTATTAAAGGCTTTTGCATCAGGAAGCTCAGCTTTGACTGGTGTTGAAGCAATCTCAAATGCTATTCCTAATTTTAGAGATCCAGCGCCGAAAAATGCGTCTAAAACATTATTAGCTATGGGCGGTATTTTAGCAGTGCTCTTTATTGGTATTGTGAGCTTAGCTTATTTTTATGGAGTTGCTCCCAATGCGAAAGAAACGGTTGTTTCACAAATAGCGGAGGCAAGTGTAGGGCGTCATATCTTTTATTATATAGTACAAGGAACAACAGCGATGATATTAGTACTTGCTGCGAATACAGGTTATTCGGCTTTTCCTTTACTGGCTGTCAATTTATCGAAGGACGGTTTTATCCCAAGAATATTCCAGATTCGTGGGGATCGACTTGGTTATTCAAATGGCATTATGATGCTTGGTTTAGCGGCCATTATTTTAATCATTTTATTTGATGGAACAACAGAGCATTTGATTCCACTTTATGCAGTTGGTGTGTTTATTCCATTTACTTTAGCGCAGGCTGGAATGATGCGAAAATGGTGGCGTGAAAAGCCAAAAGGTTGGATTGCTAAATTTTCAATCAATACGATTGGAGCGATCATTTCCTTTATTGTAGCGATGATGTTTTTTGTGACAAAATTGCCTCAGGTATGGCCAGTGTTTATCTTTTTACCAATTATTATTTGGACGTTTCACCGTATTAAACAGCATTACCAAACAGTCGGTGAACAACTAAGATTAGATAATGAGAAATTACCGGATGTGGAGGGGAATGTGTTCATTATCCCTGTTGCTGGTATTACGAAAGTAGTCGAAAACACATTGTATTACGCGCAGTCATTAAACGTTGATAAAATTATTGCCTTTTATGTAGCCTTCGATCAAGCGGAAGCAAAAGCATTTGAGGAGAAATGGAAAGCTTGGCAGCCAAATATACGGCTCGTCACATACTACTCACCATATCGAAGTATTACACAGCCGTTGATGAAATTTATTGATAAGGTTGAGCATCAATGTATGAAAACAGGCCATCAAGTAACGGTTGTCATTCCACAGTTTTTACCGAAAAAAGGGTGGCATCATATGTTACACAATCAATCGAGTCTATTAATTCGCGCATCGCTATTATTTCACAGAAATATCGTCATTATGACAGTGCCCTTCCATTTATCAAAATAATGACTAGCAAGCTCGAAAATTGTCTGATATAATCATTACGTTGATTGTAAAACACGAACGTTTGCAATTGAAAGTTAGTAAAATAATAGTAAATTCCGAAAAACAGACTTTATTCAGTGTGAGAAACAAGCACATGCCGAATAAAGTGCCATTTTTGGAAATAACGCCAAGGTGTATTAATAAAAGGAAGTTCTTACAGCTTAATACTATTTCACTCATATAATAGCGAGAATATGGCTCGCGAGTCTCTACCGATTTTCCGTAAAAAAATCGACTATGGGTAGCAATGCTTTAGAAGACTTTATATAAGATGTTTTCTATTCGTTTCGACGTTTTTACGCTGAATGCTTTGCTCCACTCGTAGATGACTGGAATCAAAGTATTCAGCGTTTTTTATTACTTGAAATGAGCATTTCTTCTATGATAACGCCTTTGTGACAACGACATCGTATTACTGACGCTGCGTTGGCACGGCACTTTCGGTTATTTGCTCATAAAAAATTATATATAAGAAAGAAGGATTTAAAAGAAATGAAGTTATTACACGACAAAATTGTGCAAGAAGGTAAAGTTCTATCTTCATCTGTATTAAAAGTAGACTCGTTTTTAAATCATCAAATTGACCCAATGCTTATGAAAGAAATTGGTCATGAGTTTGCGACTCGATTCTCGGATCAAGTCATTACAAAAATATTAACGATCGAATCTTCAGGTATCGCACCATCTGTTATGCTTGGGCTTGAAATCGGTGCTCCTGTAGTGTTTGCACGTAAACGTAAATCATTAACACTATCAGATAATCTTTATAATTCAAAAGTACATTCTTTCACAAAAAATGAAACAAATGATATTTCAGTATCACGTAGTTTCTTAAATGAAGATGATAACATTCTAATCGTAGATGATTTCTTAGCTAATGGGGAAGCTGTCAAAGGTTTGCTTGATATCGCAGCACAAGCGGGTGCAAATGTTGTGGGTGTAGGCATTGTTATTGAAAAAGGCTTCCAAGACGGTGGGAAATTATTACGTCAGCAAGGGGTTCGCGTGGAATCATTAGCAATTGTAGATTCTCTTGAGGATGGCAAAGTAACATTTGCTGCGGAGGCTAATGCGTAATGAATACCGTTAAATCGACGACGCTAGCTATTCAACATTTACTTGCGATGTATGCAGGTGCCATTTTAGTGCCACTAATTATCGGTGGGGCACTTGGCTTTGATTCAACACAAATGACGTATTTAGTAGCGATTGACATTATGATGTGTGGGATCGCAACGCTTTTACAAGTGTATTCAGGTAAATTTATCGGTATTGGTTTGCCGGTAGTACTGGGCTGTACATTTACAGCGGTTAGTCCGATTATTGCAATCGGTACTAATCCTGAACAAGGTATTACTGATATTTATGGATCTATTATTGCATCAGGTGTAATCATTATGATTATTGCAGGTTTTTTCGGTAAGTTAGTTAAATTCTTCCCGCCAGTTGTTACAGGCTCAGTCGTGTCGATTATCGGTATCTCTTTATTACCAGTAGCTTTAAATAATATGGCAGGTGGACAAGGCGCAAAAGACTTTGCATCGGGTTCGAATGTAGCTTTAGCGTTCATTACATTAGCCATTATTTTAGTTGTTTATCGTTTCTCTACAGGCTTCATCCGTGCAATCTCCATTTTAATCGGATTAGTTGCGGGGACAATCCTAGGAGTATTTATGGGGAAGGTTGATTTTAGCCCAGTTGCAGATGCTGACGTATTACACATGGTTCAGCCATTCTACTTTGGTATGCCAACATTCGACCCTACAGCAATTATTACAATGACGCTTGTAGGAATGGTTTCTTTAGTAGAATCAACAGGAGTCTATTTTGCACTAAGTGATATTTGTAAGAAAAAATTAGATTCAAAAGATTTAGCACGTGGGTATCGTTCTGAAGGTTTTGCTTCTGTGATTGGCGGTATTTTCAATGCTTTCCCATATACAACATTCTCACAAAACGTGGGACTTACGCGTATGTCAGGCGTAAAAAACCGCAAAGTCATTTACATTACAGGTGGCTTACTAGTAGCACTTGGCTTCCTACCAAAAATCGCAGCATTAACAACGATCATTCCAACACCAGTACTTGGTGCGGCAATGCTTGCGATGTTCGGTATGGTAATTACGCAAGGTATGGGCATGCTAGTACCTGTTATGAATGAGTCAGCGGAAAACGCCATGATTGCTGCAATTGCAGTCAGCCTTGGTGTCGGTGTATCGGTTGTTCCGGGGATTTTTGATGCACTGCCAGAAAGTGTATCTCTTCTAACATCAAACGGTATCGTCTGTGGTTCGGTCACAGCGATTATCCTTAATATTTTATTCAACATGATTGGGCCAAAGCATAAGGAAGACCCGATGCATGGGGAAGTTTGAAGTAAATAATTTAAGCATCTAATACCTTATATATTTTGATGAAAAGAATATTGCCACCTACTTTTATCTATTGATTTAGATTTAAGGAGGTGGCATTTTTTATGCGGAAAAAAGGCTGTTTCTACAGTAAGACTTCTTCATGGAACAAGTTACCCCTGACGGAATTGCTTTTTAGCTGTTAAAACAGTTAATACAATATTTGTAACGAAGAAATATATAAAACTAGAAATGCTCAACAGTATAAGCGTGGCTGCCTCTAAATTAAAATCATCCTCTAATATATTTAAGGTAGAACCTGTGCCTAAAGACATCGCGGTGATTAATGCAATTGATGGTAAAACGATTAAAATACTTAAACATAACGCAATGATATTGACCACTAAAATCGAGGTTTTCCACATTTTAATATTATTCAACGTTTTCTTTGATAAGAAAATAATATTAATTATATATAACAGTGTTACTAAGATAAAAGGTAATATACATTTTAATAAGAATAATAACATTCCAAGCACCTCGCTCTTAAACTATTTTATTTGAGTCAATTACCCAATGTAATGTAATTTTACACTATTGATGTCATTTGTCAATACGTTGTCTTTTAAACTGTTTTTATGACTTACAGTATAATAGAAGAGGATATAATTTTAGTGTGGTGTCACCTTAGTCATTAGTGGTGAGATGAATGCGGATTTAAGCCACTTTTCAGCGGATGTCTAAACACCCGCTGAAATAGAGGAACGCAGTGTTTCTAAAGATAAAGTTTAGTGGAAGAAGTCAGTGTTATATTTTGAAAAGAGATGATATGAATGAATGCGTTTTTAATAGGAGGCAAACAAGGATTTATTCGGTTAGAAATCATTGAGGTATTTGGATTTCCGAATGAAACTAGTTATTTGGGTGGATACGAAGTTAAAGGGAAAATTGATATAAAAAGTGGTAACTATTTTGTGAAAGATGCAGAACTATGGTTTTCAACTGGTCAGATCTATACGTTTTTTATCCAACTTCAGAAATGTTTTAAGCAATTGAATGGAAGTGTGACTTTTACAGACTCAACTTCTAATATTGAGTTTAAAATGCATTTTAATCGATTGGGGCAAATTACTATAGAAGGGTATTTCCAAGAGTTTTTGAGTGAAGAAAATAAACTACATTTTGAATTTGAAAGTGAACAAAGCTATTTGTTATCTTCGTTTGAAGAGTTAAGAAAGATAGTTGCCTACTATGGCGGTTTAGAAGGTAAAAGGAGATAGTTGTGTCTTATTGAACTTACAGGTGCAGTAGTTGATGGTAAAAATTGGGTATTGTAATACAAATGAATATAGAATATTATGAACCTTATAGAAAGGAGGGTTATAAATGAATTTAAAAACTGCTAAAGAAGTTATTGAAGAACTACAAGTAACTATGGAGTCACATATGTCTTCAGAAGAAAAAATGAAATTAGAAGTTTGGCTAAAAGAGTATTACATAGATGAACTAATAAAGAAGAAAGTACCGATGAATTCGGATTGCTAGTCATTTAAAATGGGGCACTTCTTTTCGGAGTTGTCCTTTTGGTTCTGTCACTGCGATTATCCGCAATATTTTGTTCAACATGATTGGGCAAAGCATAAGGAAGACCTGATGCATGCGAAGCATAAAGGATTTCTATAATACACAAAATGTCATCTACGTTTATAGTAGGTGGCATTTTTTTATGAAAAGTAGATGTTTAAATTTAAATTGTTAGGGAATCTAGGGAATGGGGTGGGAGTTCTTTGTACAAACGGATTTCGGACGATGCCGAGACATAATTGTTGAGAAGAATGCAAGGCAATGTCTGAACATACATTTATAAATATCTGGCTTGTGGGTGTTATTTGTAGCGGGGAGGTGCTCTACTTTCACCAGCGGAAATCAGCGTCTACTTAATAAAAATAGATAGTTAAGGCAACGCACTTATAGAATATAAAACTACTTTTTGAAAGGTCTCTTACAAATGCAAAGTATATTTCTGATTGTAATACTTCAATTAGTTTATGTGCCTTTTTTAACGTTACGTACAATATTTTTAGTGAAGAACATTACGTTCCTTGCTGCCATATTCGGTATGCTGGAAATGTTAGTGTATGTATTTGGCCTTTCTCTTGTCTTTAATGGAGACCAAAGTATTTTAGGGATGGTTGTCTATGCTGCTGGTTTTGGTTTAGGTATTTTTCTAGGTGCTAAAATTGAGCGGAAACTGGCGATTGGCTATGTCTATGCGACTATCAATACGCAAAATAAGAATGAGGAGCTCGTGAATTTTCTTCGTAATGAAGGCTTTGCTGTGACAATTTATATTGGGGAAGGTAGAGATAGTAATCGCTATAAATATGAAATATTAACAAAGAGAAATCGCGAGACAGAATTGTTTCAAATTGTGGAGCATTATGAACCAAATGCTTTTATTATTTCTTACGAGCCTAAATCATTTAAAGGTGGATTTTTGCTGAATCGAATGAAGGCAAAAAACAAATAGTTTTTCCCTAATATTGCCCTTCCGTTTATATGCAGAAGGGCTTTTTTTGTTCATCACCAAAAGTTTTGGATGACTTTGTTAAAACGTCTATTATGTAAATAAGTTGATTGGAGTGGAGGCTGGGCGACTCCTTGGGGATTAGCAATAGAGGAACGAAGGCTAAAACCATCACATCCTGTGATAACGCCTTCGTGACCTACATCGGTGCCGATACCGCTTCGTTAGCACTACGCTTTCGCGCAGAAAACATCTGTTGGCCCAAGCGGCTCATCGGACGCCACTAGGAAGCTATGCTCTGCGCGAAAGCGAAGCGTCAGCAACAATGTTTTAACTGTGCGAAAGCGAAGCGACAGCAACAAATATTTTATCTGCGCGAAAGCGAAGCGTCAGCGGCAAATGTTTTCTGTAGCGAAAGCAAAGCGGCAGCTACAAAGCGCCTAGTCGGAACGGAAATCAACCACACGTTTTGGTGATGATCCATTTTTTTGTATTCACACAATTTATAGAGAAATTTAGCGACCGAGCTCGATAAAAAATATTAATACTATTGCAACGACAGACATGAACAATAACATGTTCAAATCGATTTTTTCATACTATACAAACATGCAAGTCTCGGAGGGGTGTTGTATGTATTTTTTTACGAAAGGCTTGGTCATTCTTATAGGAAGTGTAGCGGTAGCATTAGGGATAAACCTATTCTTAACGCCCTATCAAATTTTAGATGGGGGTGTTGTAGGAATAGCGCTTATTTTACACTATATATATAAGCTTAAAATAGGTTTAATGATCATCATTATTAGTATTCCAATTTTCGTTATTTCTTGGTATAAATACAGAGCGTATTTTTACAATAGTATCCATGGATTATTCGCCTATTCTCTTAGTATCGATTTACTAAAGCCCGTCCGGAATCTTATTCATGTAGATGCCATCTATAGTGCCATATTTGGAGGGGCACTTATGGGTTTTGGTGTTGGTTTGATGCTTAGATTTCAGACAAGCACTGGTGGTACAGATCTGATTGCACAATTTTTAAGTGATAAAACCGGAATTAATGTCGGGATACTTATTTTTATGATAGATTCAATCGTCATCGTCATAGGGGGACTGCTTTTATCTTCTAGTACATTATTGCTTTCTATTATTACAATTTTGGTAGCAGGGATTACTACAAGTATCATGACTAGCCGTGTTTGAAAAATAAAAAATAGCTTCAGTAGCACTGAAACTATTTTGACATTCTTTATCGAGAGCTTTTCATCATTCGTTTTTTAGGGTGTGCAGGCTTTACTTCTGCTATTAATATGGCGAGTAAAATCATGACAGCCCCTACAACCATACGACTTGTTAATATCTCATGTAAGAATATAACGGATAGTACCATGCCGAAGAAGGATTCTGTAGACAGAATAATAGCCGCTTTTGTAGCAGATGTATATTGATTTGCAATATTTTGAAAAAGATATGCGAGAGTAGTTGAAAAAATGGCTAAGTAAACGATTGAATAGATTGCTTCTTTTTCAAGAGTAGTTGGGATATCGCCTCTACTGACTACGACCAAAACACCTAAAAAAGATGCTGTGATAAATTGAATGATCGTCAGGGCAATGGCATCTTCCTTTTGGACAAAAAGGTTCGTACAAAAAATATCAAAAGCGAAGGCGACAGCGCAAGCTAAGGAAAGCGCGTCTCCGATATTCATCGTCAGGGAACCTTGTAATGATAAAAAGCCGATTCCGACAATAGCTATAATCGAACCGATCATTTCATAGCCATCTATACGACGTTTGTAAACCGCAAACGCAATTAATGGAACAATAATGACATTTACAGCAGTTAAAAATGCATTTTTAGAGGGTGTTGTATATTGTAGCCCTACTGTTTGAAGGGCAAAGGCAATATACAGAATGGTCCCTAACAAAATACCTTTCCAGATAACTGATTTAGAAGCTTTTTTTAATCTGTATCCAAATAAGACTGTCAGTATAATCGAAGCTAATAAAAATCTGCCTGCCATTACTTGATAGGCTGTTAAATATTCCAATGCAATTGCCGTTATTACAAATCCACTACCCCAAACGATTGCAGTGACTAATAGCATACCATCAGCTATGTATTGTTTCATCATTCTTCCTCCTAACTTCAATAGAATAGCATGAGATGGAAGAAAGTAGTTTGATTTTAATTCTAAAAATTCAGGCGTTTTTTTGTACTTATTCCAAAGCTGTCATTCGACATTCATTTTGCTATGTAATAAGTACAATTTAACGGCTGCCGCTATACGCTCATAAAAAACATAATCATTTTCTAATGGTGCTACTAGCTGCCGTATTTTTGACATACGATAACGGATTGTGTTTGGATGGCAGAAATGAGCAACGGCTACTTCCTTAATGTTGCCTTGTTTTACGACATAGGTGATTGCTGTTTTCATTAAATCCGGATCGACCTTTTCCTCAAATAGGGGACCAAGATAGCTATTTACAAAGTCCATAGCAAAGGTAGCGTCCTTACGATGCAATTCAATTAACAACCAATCGGAAGCAAGGTTCTCATAATGACGGATAGGAGCCGATTCAATTTCAGCCATAATACGTGCATAAAAGGCTTCGCGAACGGCAATAGGGAATTTTGATTGTGTTATGTGACAACGACTATAGCCAAAGGTCCATGAATCAGTTGAGATTGCATACATTGTCAACCATTCATTGAGAAGTTTTTCAAATTGAAATTGCTGTGATGAATGGGTCATTACAATAAAGAGGCTCTTTTTATAGGTACAAATCATACCAGATTTCAATAGAGGCTCTAATTGGAAAAGGGATTGCATCCATTGACTACTTGCACGATCTTGCGTTTGAATATTAGCAACAAATACATATTTTTCAAAGGGCTTATTGATTTGCTGTAAAATAGACTTTATTTGTTCATCTGTTACGTCTTCCTCCATTAGACGTCGCACAATCGTTTCTAAAAAGAATGAATAGTCCTGTGTTTTCGCATAGGCCATCGTTTCTAAAATAATCTTTTCAAAAAATTCATCTCCGCCAAATCGCAATATCGGAAAATTGTGTTCGTCTGCATAGACTAACACTTCCTCTGGTAAATCCTCATAGATGACAGGTTTATAAGCTAATGCACTTGCCCCTAGCTCAATCAGGCTTTTCACGGCATTCCATAAATATTCTGGCTTGTGCTTTGCGAATAATAAACTGCTTAACACAACGCTATTCGGTGTGAAAATCGTTTCTCTCACAGTTTGAATATCGGGTGAAAATTCAAAGTCTAGAATTTCAACATTTTGAACGGGTTTATGTAAACCATTGTGACCGGCAACGACTGTAAATTCTTTTGTAATAGGCAGTTGTAAAAAGTTCTCTACGTTCATTACAATATCAAGCAACCTTTCGTATGATTGAGTATCTATTACTTATTATAGAAGCACTTGTCAGTAAAATACTATTAGTATCGCTGAAAGGATACAGTGAAATAGCTGATAAGGCAATGCGAATCGCTGATCAACCATCCAAAAACCGCCGATAAAACCACTAACCTTTGCTCGACCTGCCTGCTCTACATCCTAAATTTATACCACTCTATCAAATGATCAAAAAAGCTTATTTTTATAAGGTAATGCAAACTTTCGAAAAGGAAATCTAGTGCTAGAGACACCTGTTTTTACATGAAATTCATAGTGTATTTACAATGAAAGCGTACAATAGATCCTAATAACCGATTTAAGAGGTGCGAGAATGGAGTCTGCTGTGAGTCAAAGCATAAAAACAAGTAATTTATTTTCTTATGTAAAGTATTTATATGGGCAGCATCAAAACAATACGCTCTATATAAAACGTTTAAAAGCATTGAAAGAAATTATTCAGGACAAGAATTTACATACTTATTTTCAGCCTATCGTTGATTTACAGACGAGGCAAACGATTGGTTTTGAGGCGCTGAATCGTCCGGAGCCTTCAGAATTGTTTAATAGTGTTGATCAGTTTTATGAATTTGTTGGGCAAACGGACTGTGTATTTTTATTTGAATGTTTTTGTCGTAATCTTTCATTACAGCGTTTCAAAGAGCGACTGCGCGAAGAATGGCTAAACAGAGATTTTCTAATATTTGTAAATATACATCCTAATGTTTTACTAGATAAGAACTATCATAGTGGTGAAACGTTGCAATTATTAAAGGAGTTTGGCATAAAACCACAGCAGGTAGTGTTTGAGCTAACTGAACGTAGTGCAGTGGTGGATTTTGTAGAGTTTGAACGCGTATTATCACATTATCGATCACAAGGCTATAGAATTGCGGTGGATGATGTGGGTTCAGGCTACAATAGCTTGAAAACGCTTATTTACTTAAAGCCAGAATTTATAAAACTCGACCGTTCTTTAATCCAATTTATTGATAAAAACAGCGAGCAGCAGCAGCTTGTCACATTACTGATGAAATACGCAGAGCAGGCTGAGACGAAAATTATTGCAGAGGGTATTGAACGCCAGGAAGAGCTTGATTATTTACATACTATTGGAATCCACTACGCGCAAGGTTACGCGATAGGGAAACCCGCAAAGGAAATACATTTGGGGAAAATAAGGATGGATGACCATGAAGATAGGGGAAGTCATAGAAAACGTTCCTTGTATTGATGAATTTGTAAAAAATCAAGAGGTGGATATGCTTTTTACAAGTAATCCGTCATTACGTAGTGTTGTCGTTGTTCGAGATGATAAACCAATTGGGCATATTACACGTACGCATTTCTATCAAAAAATTGGTACACGCTATGGCTATAATTTATTTATCGGACGGCATAATCAGCTTATTATGAAAGAAAATCCTTTAATTGTAGATCGCAATATACCTATAACAGAGGTCAGTACGTTAGCGATGTCTAGACCTCCGGAGGACTTATATGATGATGTGGTTGTAACAAGGAATGACTTATATTATGGTGTAGTAAGTATTCGGGAACTACTGTTAAAGCTTGTAGACACACAAGTAGCCATTGCTAGCTTTTTGAATCCATTAAGTAGTCTTCCGGGCAATAAATTAATTGATGAAAAACTAGAGGAAGCATTGCAACTATCAAAATATAGTTTAATATATTTTGATTTAGATCATTTTAAATCATACAATGACACGTACGGTTTTAATAAAGGGGATAAGATTTTATTGTATTTAACAGATGTTTTGAAAAGAAATATCGTGGGTGCAGAAGATTTTTTAGGACATATTGGTGGAGATGATTTCGTTGCGATTCTTCCACATTATGAGGCTGCCTCAATCTGTCAAAGAATTATTGATGACTTTGATGCATTTATTTTAAGCTTTTATGATGTAGAGGATTTAACATACTTACAAGTTCAAAATAGAGCTGGTAAATTAGAGCCTTTATCTTGTACGACGCTATCCATTGCGGTTATTACTAATCAATATCGGCAATTTGAATCTGTTGACCAATTGTCAGATGCGGTGACACGTGTGAAAAAACAATGTAAAAAAATTTCAGGAAGCTGTTACCTCATTAATGACAGTGGAAAAGAAACCTACCTCGTCCATTAAACGAAGTAGATCAGACTGTGGGCAAGCTCGCCCACGGTCTTTTTTCGTTATGGACGCTTTCCTCGGAGAAGATGCACATAGTTGCTTCGTGGAATATTCAATAACAGCATTTATTATTAAATTCGGATTTTAGGGCATAATCAAAAGAAATAAGCCGCTTTACTTTAGGAAATTATTAATCTAAATAAAACATACTTGAATTATAGGGATTATAGGTATATAATTCGATTACATTATAATTAAACTTCTTAGGAGGCTGTCTATTGTCTACATTACAAATTATTCTTAACGTTGCCGTGTTACTCGTGTTCGTTGGAATTTTATATTATATGAATAAAAAGCACGTTAAGTTTTCAAATCGTGTTTTTACTGCTCTAGGCTTAGGTATTGTACTTGGTCTTGGATTGCATTTAATATATGGTATTGATTCTGATGTGTTAGCTAAAACATCAAGTTGGTACAATATTATAGGTACTGGCTACGTTAAATTACTACAAATGGTTGCGATGCCATTAATTTTTATTTCCATCTTAATAGCCTTTACGAAAATGAAGGTTGGTAAAAACTTCGGAAAAATGGCAGCTCTTATTTTAGCCATTTTAATCGGTACAACTGCTGTTTCGGCTGCTGTTGGTATTTTTTCAGCAACAGTATTCGATTTAGATGCTTCTCATATTATGCAAGGTGCTGCAGAAACTGAGCGTGGAGCATATTTAGAGGAAAAAACTTCTGGATTAACGGCTCCGGATTTACCAACACAAATTATTGAGTTATTCCCAGCAAACCCATTTTTAGATTTAACAGGTGCTCGTTCTACATCAACAATCGCTGTTGTCATTTTTTCAGCGTTCTTAGGTTTTGCTTACTTACGTGTAGCACGTAAAGATGAAGACACAGCAGCGACTATTAAAAAAGGCTTGGATGCAATCTATGCATTAGTAATGGGCGTTGTAACAATTGTCTTACGTTTAACACCATACGGTATTTTAGCAATTATGGCGCGTACAGTTGCAACATCTGATTTCGGGGCAATCTATAATCTAGGTAAGTTTGTTATTGCGTCGTATGTAGCGTTATTGATCGTGTTTTTAGTACACTTATTAATTCTTACTTTAAGTGGTTTAAATCCATTTACGTACTTAAAGAAAACTGCAGAAACATTATTGTTTGCCTTCACTTCACGTTCAAGTGCAGGTGCCTTACCGATGAACATTCAAACACAAACAGGCCGTCTTGGCGTACCTGAGGGTATTGCGAACTTCTCAGGCTCATTTGGTTTATCTATTGGCCAAAATGGCTGTGCTGGTGTTTATCCCGCAATGCTAGCGATTATGATTGCACCGACAGTTGGGATTAATCCACTTGATCCAATGTTTATCATTACTGTTATTGCAGTTGTAGCAGTCAGCTCATTTGGTGTAGCTGGTGTCGGCGGTGGTGCGACATTCGCAGCCATTCTTGTATTATCAGCACTTGATTTACCAATTGCACTTGCGGGTATATTAATTTCCGTTGAACCGTTAATCGATATGGGCCGTACAGCTCTTAATGTAAGTGGTTCGATGACTGCAGGTGTGACAACTGCACGTATTACAAAAGAATTGGACACTAAAATGTATAATGATAAAGAATTAGGTGCTCAAGTTTCAGATTTATAATAAAGTCGGAGCTACTCTCATATTTGAGGGTAGCTCTTTTTTATCGAATGACGGATTGTAAGATTAAGTGCAACACCCAGAAGTCAATATAAAGGAAGCCCATAACGACCTCGTGTAGAATGTAGTTACCACACCAACATTC
>NZ_JBHJTF010000056.1:0-26798 GCF_042267565.1 Lysinibacillus sp. NPDC056232
CACAGGACATGGCAACACCATCTGTGGAGAGCTTTGTAACGCTTCTCTTAAGTACATAAGAACCCCACTGCTTTAGCTGTGGGAGTAGTCAGAATCCATTACCCTATAAATGGACGATATTAACACAATATTCTACAGCAACTTATAGGATAGTATTTCAGAATGAAACGAGTATGATGGAAGTATCACTAGATAAACCAACATTAAAATAAAAGGCGGGATTAAATATGAAATTAAAAGATAAAGTAGCAATCGTAACAGGTGGCGCAAGTGGTATTGGTGAAGCGACTGTTCGCCTATTTGTTGAAGAAGGAGCAAAAGTAGTTATTGCTGATTTTTCGGATCGTGGACAAAGCATCTCAGAAGAATTGAATAGTAATGGATATGATACTCTTTTCATCAAAACAGATGTAACAAAAGAAGAAGAAATCCAAAACATGATTAATGAAACGGTCGATAAATACGGTAAGCTAAATATTATGTATGCAAATGCTGGTGTAGCCGATGATGCTCCAGCACATGAATTATCCTACGAAAAATGGAAAAGAACGATCGATATTAATTTGTCAGGTGTATTTCTTTCTGATAAATATGCCATTGAGCAGTTTCTTAAACAAGGTACAGGCGGTGTTATCGTTAACGCTGGTTCCATTCATAGTTTTGTTTCCTTACCAGCTCCAACAGCCTACTCCTCTGCAAAAGGTGGCGTAAAACTGTTAACACAAAACTTATGTACTGCTTATGCAAAAGAAGGCATTCGTGTTAATGCCGTATGTCCGGGATACATTGACACTCCCCTACTTTCTGAAGTAGATGCTCAACAGAAAGAATATTTAGCTTCACTTCATCCACAAGGTAGACTTGGTAAACCAGAGGAAATAGCAAAAGCTGTATTATTTTTAGCTAGCGATGATGCAAGCTTTGTCAATGGTACTACCCTTCTTGTCGATGGCGGCTATACAGCTCAATAATTTATCTTCATTCAACAAATAAAGCGTAGCACTAATGAAGCGATAGTTACAATTACGCCAAGGCGAAATTGATTTAACATGGTCTGAATTCGGTACATTTCACCGAGCTCAGATCATTTTTTTCTCTCAAATTCAAAAAAATGTTATATGATTAAATGAAATACTATAAAAGGAGCTGGCTATTATGATCTTCTCACCATTATTTGAACACGATGTACCTGAAGTTATTCTCCCTTAACGGAGAATCATCATTTCTCCGTTAAGGGCAGGAATTGTCTAGAGATAACGGAGGGGAAAAAATGAAAAATACCTTATTAGGTTCCTTATATTTATCACTTGCTGCTAGCATTTGGGGCGGCATGTATGTAGTAGTTAAAGTAGTTGTCGATACCGTACCACCTTTAGAATTAGTATGGCTGCGCTATATGATTGCAATAATCGCTTTGTTCATCATTGGCATTATTACAAAGCAATCGTGGCGAATTGATAGACGGGACTGGCTGTTAATCTTTATGATTGGGCTCATCGGCAATACAATTTCTATCGTTGCTCAAGAAATAGGTACTATGCTGTCTACTGCTCAAATGGGAGCCATCATTACAGCAACAACACCGGCATTTATGGTTGTTTTTGCGAGATTCATTTTAAAAGAAAAAATCACGTTAAAAAAAGCGGTTTCTATTATTCTAGCGACATTTGGTGTCTATATGATCGTAGGTAGTGCACATATCGATTCTTCACATCAATTAGGTGGGGTTGCTCTACTAATTGCTGCCCTAACCTGGTCACTGATGTCCGTCCTTATTAAACGGGTACCGGAACAGTATTCACAAATCGTTGTCACTAGCTACGGAACACTTGTCGCTATCATTGTTTTAACACCTTTAGCCATTCCACGATTAATTAATTTAGACTTCCATGCGATGGCAGAACCATCAATCTGGGGTGGCCTACTCTACTTAGGCGTTATCTCTACAGCGTGTGGCTTCTTACTGTGGAATCGTGGATTACAGATGCTCAATGCCGCAAGTGGCGGTTTATTTTTCTTCTTTCAACCAATCGTCGGCACCTTCCTAGGATGGCTATTACTAGGCGAACAAATTGGCGTATCCTTTTGGGTTGGCACTGCATTAATCTTTAGTGGAGTACTGTTGGTTATTCGCGAATAAGCATACTAAAAGCTGAATGATATTTCTTTTATTAAAAGTCAAGTTATAAGCTGAAACTATTTTAAATAGTGAATTCTTATTTAATGTCACACATTATATGTATAGAAATTAAAAGGATAGGAGAGCTAAAATGAATTCGCTCTATCTATCCTCTTTTTTACCACAGATAATTCTATTTACTACAACAATTAAATCAATCTAATGTTGCAGTAATTTAATAGGAGCTTATATCAATTATTAATTGTCCATTAAAGCCTATTTCTTAAACTTCTAAGCAATAAAAGATATAGGTTGTTTTCTAAAAGATTGTTGCTATTCAACTAACGGAGCAGATTAGTAAAAGATTTAAACTGGTTATTTTTACTTGTTTTAATAGTTTGGAGAGTAGCCTACAATTGTTTTTTTATATAAGTAGTTAGAAAGAGGTTTATATGTTTCAAAATAGAACGTTTATTGTAATATTACAAATAGTAATATTGTTATTTATATTATTATTATGCTGTGCTGGTATTGTTATAGGTGCTGTGATATCAGGTATTATGGGTATTGATGCACCTAATATGGAGCTAATTATAAATATAGCATCGATACCGATTTTATTATTCCAGCAATAAAATCGTCCTACAAATAATAAACATATTCGTCATTATTATTTTTGTTTTACTATATTTTCAATCAAGAAAGATGAAAAAATAATAAGAGGTTAAGCTACAAGTTAAAAAGTTTTTTTGTTCAACTCCCATGAAAGAACTTAATCATCTTTCATTTTCTGTGGTGAAGAGCTGATTTTTGCGCTTCATGGATGGCTAACGGCGCAGGTTAGTTGAATAAGGTGTTTGTTTTATCATTAAACAATAAAGATAGATGATCAAAGAAAAGAAGTAATACAATTTTCGATGAACCGCAGCGTAAGATAAGAAAAAGCCATTCCCTCCACAAGCGGAGAGAATGACTTTCCTTCATAAATCGCAAAACTACTGATTATAGTTTTGCCCAGCGTTCCTCTAACCAGTTCATAAATTCTACACCTTTGTCGCCTTCATACGCATCAAAGACATCTAAACGCATTCGTTTTAGTTTATCCGCAAAGTCTGCCACTGTATGGTCCTTCGGCAAGCTCTTTTTCACCCGCAGGAAAATTTTGTCTGTGCCTTTGATAATATCAAAACGTGCAGGTGATGGCTTCTCTACGTCCTCACCAAACGCCGCGAGTGCTTCATAGGCTGCTAATTGCACCTTGTTGACAGTATCATGCTGCATACGATTTTTTAATAAATCTATGATTTTGTCATGTTGATAAGCCGATAACATTTCGACTGCGTCTAAACGCTCTCGCCAGCTAGACGTATAATTGGCCTGTTTTTTTAATGATTCATACTGCTCAGGTAATGCTGTTTCAAATTGTTTCAAGTAATTGCACCTCTTTTTTTAACTAGAGGAAAAATGAATTCTTCTTCTGCTTCTCTTATTATACGTTGTCTGGGTGAAAATAGCGATGAATCGCTGGTAAGGATATATATATATATATATATATAATAGAAACTAACTACATTAAGGTGAACCGTATCATAAGTATGTACTATTCTTTATTAGATTTGCTTTTCTTATTAAACTCCCATGAAAATTAAACTCTTCAATTTCTGAATAAAGACAACACGAAAGCAGACGCAGCTCATTTGTTTTTTTAAATTTGCAGCGTCAAAATTAGGATAGAATTATTTGTTGGATTAGGAGGCATCCGGTTCAACGATTGTGACGTTATACCCTAAGTTTTCAAGTCTTCGAACCGAATATCGTACAATAGATTGTTCTTTTTGCTTATCAAAGTAATCTTCACCTAAGTCTACGTACATTTCTTTGCGTGTTAAGAGATAGTAGGCGATCCTTTTCATTTTTTTAATTAACGCAAAAATTGTTTGCTGGTTTAATGGGCGTATCAGTTCGAACAGTGGAATCCTGGGAAAATAGCCAAAATCAATCTAAAGGTTCAGCAGCACGCTTGATAGAATTTCTTAAAAACCATCTTCATTTAAAAGAAGAGATCATTAGTGGCGATGATGAAATGTACGTATAAGGATAACCACAGCCTCTGAAGTTGATCCAAGAAGTCCTTTTTACAGACTTTCCGGATCAACTTTTTCCTTTTATCTAAACAAAATAAATAATCTTTATATATTTCCCCATATAAAACTGCACCTTAGATTTCTTATCAACAGTTTGATTAACACCTGTGAATGTATACCCAACTTAAGGTTTAAATCAAATTAACAAATTTCTTCCTGACGCAATCTCGCGACCTATTACTCCCCAATTCCACCAATATCTTATAGGGCCATAAAAAAATTTAACTACATTGATTGACCCTCCCCTTACAGGAAGCATTATAGTTAAAACAGGAGGTGATTGTTATGCTTACAATCGGTGAGTTTTCAAAAATATCACATCTCACATTGAAGACTCTTCGCTACTATGATGAAATTGGACTTTTAAAACCTGCATTCATCGACGCTAAAAACAACTATCGCTATTATAATATTTCTCAATTAGAAACAGCTTTATTGATTGCACGCTTAAAAAGCTATTTATTTTCGTTGGAAGAAATCAAGGCTATTTTAGCTAATTGGGAGGATACCGAACTTCTGAACTCTAAAATGAAAGCCAAACAAGAAGATCTGACACAACAGATTACATTTTATTCTTCGTTGTTAAAAAAATTAAAGATTGATATTCAACTGTTAGATGAAGAGGAAAATATTATGGGTTATTTAGATCAGATTGAGATTAAACTTGTTGATCACGTAACCTATAATATACTATCTCAACGAAAACAAATGAATACCGCTGATTTTCAAAGACACTTTAATGAGTTGTTTAGTAAAATTTTGTTTGAAAATTTATCACCTATTGCCAAGCCACTTGCTATTTTCCATAGCTCAGAATATGAACCTGAAAATTATGATGTAGAAATTGCAATTCCCCTTGCGATGGCCACCAATAAAACAAAAGTGTTTAATCCTGGTCTTTGCGCAATGGCTACGCTTATTGGCTCTTACGATGAATTACCTTCAATTCATACAAAGCTGCATGTTTGGATTGATGAAAATAACTATAAACTGAACGGTGCTCCGTTTGAAGTTTATCAAACGGACCCCTATAACACACCTGAGGAAAATAATATTACAGAGGTATACTTCCCCATTAAATAAAAAGTGAAGGAGCGTCTTAAATGTATGGTATTAACAAGTCAACGATAAAAGAAAAACTCTTGATTTTAGTTGCTGAGATTATCTATTTAATCATTGCCTATTATTTACTTTTCATTACATATGACAAATCAGGCATTTCACTAGGGCTTTTTATTGCATTAATTATTACAGCTATACGATTAACAGCTATGATGTTTATATGGTTGCCTAGGGGGATTGCATGGCAAGAAGCCATCATGAATAGTCTAGCTTTCGGGATTTATTATTTAGGTTTCCCCATTTTAATGATTACTAGTAATCAGGATCCAAACCTAACAGTACTTATTGTAGGCTGGATATTATTTTTAGGGGGCAGTATGTTAAACACAGTTTCAGAGTTACTTAGAAAGCCGTTTAAAGACAATCCTGTAAACAAAGGTAAACTATATACAGGCGGTTTATTTAAATATGCGATTCATATTAATTATCTTGGAGATTGCCTTTGGGTACTAGGCTTAGCGCTAATCTCTAACAATATGTATAGTTTGCTTATCCCTCTAGGTTTATTCTTAGTATTTATTTTTGGCTATATTCCAAAATCTGATGATTACCTACAAAACAAGTACGGAGAACAATTTACATTATATAAACAGACAACTAAAAAACTAATCCCTTTCATTTGGTAAATAGTAACGAAATTTGAAAACGGAGTATTCAAGATCACCTATTTATGGTGATCTTTTTTACTTCTTTTAGCATCAGCAAATGCTTGTTGTTTCGGCGTCAATTTCTTATCCATAAAAGAAAAAGCCTACCCCTGCTAGGAGTAAGGCATAAAATATGGTCTATAGCTCTTTTTAGAAACCGCAGTAGCTACACCAATTTATTGTGAATTATAAAGTTTATTATTTATTAATCTCGTACACTAAACTATTAATAAGGTCGATAAGTGATTGCTTAGTGCTCTCGTCTTTCACTGTAGCATTATCGTTAAATTTAGTTCCGACAGATGGGACTAGCAATGATCCATCTTCAACAATGTTAGTATCAAGCATTCCCAGCGTAAGTAGTAAAGATTCATGCGCTTTGTCTCCCCCAGTAATTGCTGGAGAAGCTGTTATAACAGCTACTGGTTTTTTATAAAGTTCGGCAGATGAGACAAGCCACTCTAAAGCATTTTTCAAAACTCCTGGAACACTTTTTGCGTATTCTGGCGTACAAATAATAAGCGCATCTGATTCAGCTAACGTTTTTCTAAAACTCTCGACAACAGCTGGCGGTTCCGTTCCGTCTATATCCGGGTTGAAATGCGGAAGGTCTTGTATTCCGTTATAAATTGAATAATCAATACTTTCAGGAATAAAAGCTGCTAAAGCCTTTAATATATTCGTATTGGAAGAGCCTTCTCGAATGCTACCTGAAATAGCTATTATCTTTTTATGTTTGGCCATTCTATCACCTCTTGAATAGAATACATGCGCAAATACATAAAAATCAAAAATTTCGAACTATCTTATCGAAGAGTAACTTAATCCCGCGTTCATCTCACCACCTCTAGAGGTGAGAACTTCCATACCTGACACTTTGCTTTCGCTTTGTATGTTTAAGATATCGTATCCCCTTGTATTGGCTCTTTACCTCTTTAAAAAAAATTATGCTTTCATGCTTACTTATTCAATTTCTTTTTAAGTAATTTATTATTAGATATAGCAACTTCTATTAGACCAATCATACATAACGCTAAAAATAATAGTGACCAGTCGATTTTCCCATCTAAGAAAAGCGTATAGATAACAGAAATTACACAGTAACAGAATATTATACAAGCAACAACTATTCCTTTTTTATTTTTATTCTTCGTCTTCTCACAACTTTCTAAAATATATCGAGGTAATTATACAATAATTAGGTAATGAGCAATTTATAATATTGGTACTGCTTTATCTATCTTTTACGACTCGTTAATACAGCCCCCGTTATTTAAAGAACCTATCTATTGCTCTAGAGATTAATGATTTCTCTGTTTTATCAAGTTGTTCATCAAAGCTATCTTTATACTCCTATATATTAGACACCGTATTCCCTTGTATTGGCTCTTTACCATCTTTAAATAGAATACGAATGGACTTTCCATGTACAATCTCAGGGGCATCCATTACCTGAAAGTGAATATGAGCTTCTGATGAATTACCAGAGTTTCCGCATTTTCCAATAAGTTGCCCTTCTGTAACGATGTCGCCTGATTTTACTAAAATCGAGTTCATTTTAAAATGTGCGATCATACTAAATTCATTATTAGCATGTTCAATCACGACATAGTTTCCTGCTGCATTATGTTCATCCATTTCACCAGGTACATTATCGTTTATTCCATCTACAACTTTTACGACTTTACCATCTGCTGGTGCTATAATATCTTCATCAAAAGCATAAAAATTTTCATTTTGAATTGGGCTTTTTTGATAAGATTGTCCATCTTGAACTTTTACTAAATCGTAAGCATATCGCTGATTTTCATAGACATAATGATAATTTACAAATTCATTCGTACCACCCCAAAAAACAAACCACTCATCTCTAATTGGCATTATGTATTTATTTTTTGTATATTGTTGGTCCGTTTTTGGATAAGAAATAAAAGCCTTTAAATAAAAACGCTGTATTTGATTGAGTTCATCAAAGGAAGCTACAACTACTTTCTCTCGTTTATCATCTAACCATACGTAATGCGTTAAACCTTGTAATATCGTCTTAGTTTCTAATTGATAATTTTTCACGCTACTATTAAAAGATGTGCTTAGCTCAATGAATTGTTCAAAAGTGACTATCTGCTGAAAATCTTTTGATGTAGCATCATAAACTTTTTCGTAACCTTCGCTTAACCAAATATCTATGACTTCTTCTGGACTACTGAACTTCTCCACTATAACAACCCCCATTTATGTATAAATAAAACATTTCATTATATTTACGTGTTTTAATTACGAAAAGTTTCAAGAACTCCTTTTTCCGCTTATTATCATAACGTGTGGTTGATTTCCGTTCCGACTTGGCCCTTTGTTGTTGCTGTCGCTACGCTTTCGCACAGATAAAACAATTGCTGCCGCTTCGCTTTCGCACAGAGCAAAGCTTCCTGGGGGCGTTCGATGAGCCGCTTCGCTGCAGGATCTCATCTGAGACGCTAGTCCCCAAGGAGTCGCCTAGTCTCCACTCCAAGTCAAACTTTACAGGCTAGTGAGGTTACAAGTAACAGTTATCATTAAATTGAGGATATAGCATAATTTTCTGGTTATGTGGGTTAGATTGAGGCAATTAAAAACAAGGCCGGCATGTGTATAGGAATATGTCTGATTATCCCTGTTTTTATTATATAAAATAGAAAATCGCCAACTTGATAGTTGGCGATACCAAATAATACAATTTGATTATTTTGTGGCTGAATCCTGTGTGCATTGATCCATTAGTTCAGGGAGAGACTCATAAATCAGTTTATTTTCCTAGCTTTTCATCCTTCATTGGCAAGTCGCTTTGTAAAATATCTTGAAGGACGTTTTTTAGCTGCATATACTGCTGCTCTGAAATGTTCGTTTGCTTCATTACTTGACGTGACACTTCAGGTAGCTTTTGGCGTACTTCAATTCCTGCTTTTGTTAAATAGATTTTCATTTGTCGCTCGTCTTCCTTGGAACGCTCACGACGGACGTAGCCTGTTACCTCTAACTTTTTTAGTACTGGTGTTAATGTACCAGAATCTAAAAATAAACGTTGCCCCAATTCCTTCACCGTAATTTGCTCATCGTCCTCTAGGGCTAGTATGGCGATATAGCCTGTATAAGTTAAATCGTATGGCTTTAATAGCATCGTATATTGTCGAATGATTTCCTTTGAAGTCGCATACAATAAAAAGCAAAGTTGATTATCTAAATGATTCGGCATAGGAATCCCCTCTTTAAGTACTTTTGATACTTTTAATATTAAAAATAAAGTTTCCACTTGTCAAACACAATTAAATTGTGTACAATCGATTTTGTAAAATTAAATTGTGTACAATCTAATTGATTGACGCCGCAGAATAGGAGTTTTATCTAATGAAAGAATTATATACAACAACAATGATTAATGACGGTGGCCGTAATGGTAAATCGTATGCAGAGGATCAATCGTTATCATTAAATATTGCACCACCTGGCTCGAAATTAGCGGATGTTACAAACCCAGAACAACTATTTGCAGCAGGTTATAGCGCTTGCTTTAACAGCGCACTAGATTTAATTAAACGCCAAAAGAAAATTCAAGGGGCATCAACAATTAAAGCAACAGTTAAATTAATGGAGCAAGCTGCATTTGACTACGTGCTTGCTGTTGACATTGAAGGACATATTGAAGGCTTATCCATTGAAGAAGCACAACAATTATTAGAGTTTACACATACCGTTTGTCCATATTCAAAAGCGACAATGGGCAATATCAACGTAACAATTAAAGCGATTTAATTAATATATAGTAAAAGAGGGAAATCATATGACAACAACTACACCAGTAAAACAAATTATGCACGAGCGTAAATCGGTTCGTAAATACAATGCTAACGCAACAATTTCTCGTGAAACGATTATGCAACTGTTACAAAATGCAACTTCATCCCCATCTTCAAGTAATATGCAGCCATGGCGCTTTATCGTCATCGATGATAAAGAAATCCAAAAAAACATTAATATTTTTTCATTCAATCAAGAACAAATCGAAACAGCATCTGCCATTATCGCTGTCATTGGAGATACAGAAATGTATCTAAATGCAGAGGAAATTTATGCAGAAAATGTTGAGCTAGGCTATATGCCTGAAGAAATTGCAAGTAAGCTTGCACAGGACTCACTAGCAATGTATGGTGCGCTTCCAAAAGAGGCGCTACTAAATATCGTTCACTTTGATGCAGGTTTAATTTCAATGCAAATTATGCTGTTAGCTAAGGAAATGGGCTATGATACAGTCGCAATGGGTGGCTTCGACAAATCAAAATTTGCTGAATATATGGAGTTACCACCTAACGAAGTACCTATTTTATTACTAGCGATTGGCGAGGCAGCTGGACAAGCTTATGGCTCTTCACGTCTTCCGATTGAGCGCCTTGTACGCTTCAATAAATAATTCATCGGTTGTACGATCGATTTCGGCAATGTCCCCGAATGCATTTGGGGGACATTGCTTTTTTTGAACTTTTAGATCGGACTGTACTGCCTAAAAATAATCTTTTAAATTTGCTGAATGAACTGTTTCGTAGAACAAAGAAACAATTTCTTCAATATCAGCTTCCTCAAATTTCGTAATATTCATTTCCCTATATACTCCTCTGCATTAAGATAAGTATATTTCATCATCAAAATCCTTTACCAATGATGCAACTTGAAGTCTATTTAAAATGGTGAAAAGCCATTATTTAAAATATGGCCGCAAAGTATTTACACCACAAAAAAAGCATATCCTTATTTAGAATATGCCTTCATTTTTTTGTTTATTGAAGTTCTTTTTAATTAATTTATTATCGGGTATAGCAATTTCTATTACATAAATCATACATAATGCCAAAAATAATAGAGACCACTCGATTTTTTCATATAAGAAAAGCGAATAGATAACAGCAATTACACAGTAACATAATATAATGCTAGCAATAACTATTCCTTTTTTATTCACGTTATTATCATAAACTGAACGTTTTTTATGTGGTGTTTCTTCCATAATAAATCCTCCCTCCCCCTTTTTTACTTATTTGAACACCGTATCATGAAATTCTTGTTTTTATAACTTCGCCTACATTTTCAATACTTGAAATATAAAGTGAGCCATTAATTAATTTTAACTTGTAAAGTTTTGTGCGCTCGTTTTTCCATTCCCCTGGTTCATCGCCTAATTCATAAAGTTCGAATGTCTCCTGGGATGTTAGCTCAAAGGTATTAGAACTAGTAGCTTTAAGTTCTATAATATCATTTGCTAGGAAAGTGTAACTATATTCGAAATCCCGATCACGATGCTCTAGTACAAAATCTCTGTAACTTCGTTTTACCGCTGAGCCATCTTCAAAGTAATTAGAAATATGATTGAAATCTCCAGTATTTAATCCGTCCTGATGAGAGTTACGGAAATCATAATAAAAATTGCGCGCGTAATCTGCGTAATCTCTCATAAGTTCCTCTTTTGCCGCTTCATCGACTATTCTCTTCTGCTCTTTTGCTGCACTATCAGCCGTTGTTTTCTGTACATCAGCAAATGGAATGTGTATATCATTTGAATCTAGTTTGACTTTTTCTGATACTTTCTTCTGCCCATCAACTGTATGTTCTGCGTGAATTGTCGTTGAGCCATCTACTGGTAAAGTAAATAATTTTAGTTCGGCCGCTTTTTTCTTTGTGCTTTTTCCATCAATAAAAATAATGGCATCTTTATAGTCTGAGCTAAGTGCTACTGCTTTTTCGGAAAAATCAAAGAAAATTTCTTGTTTACTTGCATCATTATTCGTAATTATTTGTTCTTCCTCAAATGTTTTTTCAGAAAAATCGTCCGCTACGGAAATCGAAAACTTATAAACACCAGGAATAAATTTGCCTATTGGTGTAATGTTATCTGTTATTTTTATTTTTTTACTATCGCCATATGTAATTGTCGCTGTTTTTAATGATGTTGAAGCAGTGACTTCAATTGGGATGATTTTAACACTGTATTTTCTATAAATACCTAAAAATTTTTCATCCATGATTGCCATTATTTTTTGTCCATTCTGACCAACAATCGCATCTGCAAAAGAACCTTTGTCGATTTTTTTTATGCCGTCTTCAAGTTGAGGGCTAATTTTGTCTGACCATTGGATGTCCTCCATATATCGATGGAAAGCTTTTGCATCAACAACTACACCCGAATCAACTTCGAAGTAATTGAGAAAAGCTTCGTAGTCATTGTTAACAAATGCTTTATTAGCATTTGTTAATTGCTTATATGGGTCTAGTTGATTTTTGATGGTAAAATGTGTGATTCCCCCAGCTAACAAAATAAAAGCGAAAACAATCGCCATGATTTTGTTCGATTTTTTCAAAGGTGCTTTCGCTGGTTTTGATGTAACCCTTTTTTGATTTTCTGTTGTTACTATTTCAAGTGGTGAGCCACATCCCTGACAAAACTTCATAGGATCAGGATTATTAGTACCACATGATGAACATTGATTCATAAAAAAGTCCTCCTAAAGTAGATATTCAATAGGACCTATTATACAACAAAACTTGAAATCATAGATATATATATACAATTTTACCATTAAATATACTTTTGAGGACTTGGGTGTATTGGAAAATGTATGACCACCTGAAGATATTAGAGAATTGCCTCAATCTATTACTGTAGCAAAAGAAGCTTAGCTTATTTTCAATAGCAGCAGAAACGAGTATTTACGCCACACAAAAGCATAATATCCTTATTTGGAATATATTGAACCAACGTTCTGTTTTTAGCGATAAAAAATGACCAGGCTCACAATTTTTTTGTGATTACCCAGTCTGTAATTAATTTATATTGCATATATTTAATTTAGAAATCTAAACTTTTGATAAAAAATAGCTTAATCTTCTTTGTTTTTTCACAATTCTGCAACATATCTATTGACTAAATTTAGTCAATGGGTCTACAATATAATTAACTAGAAGGGCTTGGTCATTTCGAAGGCTTACGTTTTACGTGAGCTACTCACGTAGGAATGACGGGGCCCGTTTTTTTGTTTTTTGATAGATATTGTTTATTTTCGATTTTATTATTCGGCTTAAATTTCCAATGTCTATATTGGTGATTCCATCGATTCTCGATATTATCTTTTAAACCTGTTGTTTCGCCTACATTGAAATTCGAATAAATTGCTCGAATATGTGCATTGATGTGTTTGTATAACTTTTCTTTAGCTACTGTTCTTTTTCCTCTTCTTTTCTTACCTTCTGGAATTGCCTTATGCTTCTCATTCAATCTAAATTCCATTGAACCTAAAATTAAATCTAAGCATTGAAGTATAATGTGATTATGAGACACAGCTTCTGCAATATCATCTTTACTATGAATAAATAAGTTAGCTTCTCTGAAATCATCACTATTTTGTAAATTAAAAATAAAATCCTTAAATTCTTGATTTTTCTCTTTTGTATCTGGTAATTGATCAAAGAATGTATATATGGATATAGGTTTTCCTGTTTTGTTTGAATATCTTAGCCCAAATGAGTGCTTAAAAAATTGGTAATAGAGTAAAAAGTATTCTTTGTCTCTTTGTTCTTTTGTTAAATCCTTAGCAATATAAGCATTATGTGTAAACATAATTCTTATTTTAATCTTATCTTGTTTTATAAATTTAAACACAAGGTCCACTAGTTCTTTATACTTCTCTAAGTAATTTTCTGTGACCTTTTGCCACTTAACTTCACCATGTATATTTAACTCTGAAACTTTATTTTCAAGAGATGTTTTGACTTCTTCTAAATGAATAGATCTTACTAATGCTCCACCATAAAAATTACTAAAATATTCGCCATTCTTTACTGACTCATCACAATAAATAATGTACTGCATTCCTAATCACCCTCACTCGACAATTTGCACAATAATTAGATAAACTTCGTTACATTATTAATATATTCTTTTCACTCATTTTTTTATGCATATAAAAACTTTTAGTCTATAGAGTAATACACATATTATACCTATCTATTTATGAAATGGCCAAGAAAGCAATAAAGAACTTTTTTGGTCAAGTTTAGTGTTATAATGTTCGTTTAATCACAGAAATCAGCAATCCCAATGCTTCACCACCGGTCATTGGGCCTACTTTTTCACCATGGCCTACCTTTAAGATTCCTTTAGAAACAGTTGTTTAAGAATATCATATAAACGATTTTAATAAGTCGAAGAGCCTTATACCACAACGTAAGGTTTTTACGCAGCAATAAGATAACTGCTATTATGTATTAGTTTCTGTTATTTCAGAAACCATTATTAAATAAAACGTCATAAAAATAAGACTACCTAAAAAAGATAGTCTTACGCTTTGTTTATTTCTAAGATGGCTCACATGCCCAACCATCCTGTCACAATCAGGTTTGCTCTCATAAGCCCAATGACCTTTCTTCACACTATTTGGAGAGTCTTTCTTTAGTTCTGTACTTTTTTTATATACGCTAATCTATCTTCTCCTCATCAAAAAAAGCAACTTAATAGCACACATACTACCGCACTAATCTTTTGTAATTTTCCACTCCTATCCACACAAACACTACCGCAAAATAACATGTGTTTCCATACTTGTTTTTGCTTACTAATCGAAAATGCTTGATACATGTATAAATTAACCTATCAGAGTAGTTACTATGACTAAAAATTTTCTAACCTGTCCGTCTTATTAATCCTATATCCCCATCAAATTGAGGGTAGTTTCGTAAGTTTCTATAGCAAGATTCCCCAACCACATTATGCTATACTATTTCTATTATCGAAATATTTGAAAAGAGGGATGCTAGATGACAAATGTACAGCAGTTAGATGCGTATTTCACAGAACATCGCGAAGCACACTTAAATGAATTAAATGAATTTCTACGTATTCCAAGTATTAGTTCTTTATCTGAGCATAAGGGAGATATACAAAATGCTGCAGAGTGGCTAGCGAACGCTTTTAAAAAGCTAAATCTTGAGAACATCTCTATTACGCAAACTGCAGGTCACCCTGTTGTTTATGCTGATTGGTTACACGCAGAGGGAAAACCAACTATTCTGTTTTACGGTCATTATGATGTTCAGCCTGTTGATCCATTAAATTTATGGGAAACAGAGCCATTCAACCCTACGATTCGTGACAACAAATTGTTTGCTCGTGGTGCTAGTGACGATAAAGGACAAGTGTTTATGCACTTGAAAATGATTGAAGCATTATTTGCGACAACTGGCACTTTACCAGTGAACGTGAAATTCATCTATGAAGGTGAAGAAGAGATTGGTAGTCCTAACCTTCCAGCCTATGTTGAAGAGCATAAGGAGAAGCTAGCTGCTGACTTAATTTTAATTTCTGATACAGGTTTATATGGACCTGGTAAGCCTGCTGTATGCTATGGATTACGTGGCTTAACGGGGGTTCAAATTGATGTTCGTGGTGCAAAAGGTGACCTTCACTCTGGTCTTTACGGTGGCGGTGTCCAAAACGCTATTCATGCATTAGCTGACATTTTAGCATCCTTCCGCGATGAGCATGGCACAATTCAAGTCGAGGGCTTCTACGATAAAGTTTTACCATTATCTGAAGAGGAACGCGAAGCTTACCGTGCGCTTGGTTTTGATGACGAATCCGTGAAGGAAGAAGTTGGCGTGAAGGAATTATTCGGTGAAGCTGGTTATTCCTATTTAGAACGTACTTGGGCACGCCCTACATTAGAGGTCAATGGTGTGTTTGGTGGCTTCTCTGGCGAAGGCATTAAAACCGTGCTTCCTGCTGAGGCTGGCGCAAAAATCACATGCCGTCTTGTGCCAAATCAAGAGCCAAATGAAATTGTAGCACTATTAAAAGCACATATTGAAAAACATAAGCCAACAGGCGTTGAAGTGACGATCTCTGAATTCGATAAAGGTCGCCCATTCTTAACACCATTTGATCATCCATTTATCCAAGCTGCTGGCCGCTCATACGAAAAAGTATATAATGTGCCAACTGCTTACACACGTGGAGGAGGATCAATCCCTATCGTGGCTGCCTTTGATGAAATTTTAGAATTGCCAGTAGTGCTAATGGGCTTCGGCTTATCAAGTGAAAACTTCCATGCACCAAATGAGCACTTCCATTTAGAAAACTTCGATAAAGGCTTACGTGTTTTAAGTGATTATTTATTTGAGGTTGCTGAATTACAAAAATAAAGTGAAAATCCCCTCGTCCATTTTAACGAGGGGATTTTGCTATGTTATTCTCCAAAAATCGTAACAATATCTGCCGATTTTTTACGTTCTTTCCCTTTTGGTGCTTCATCAAAATAACCAACTTGTAGCATCGCAATCACGCGCTCACCAGGCTGAACCTTTAAGGCTTCACGGAATTTCGGATTATCTAGGAAGCCAGGTGTTTTCCAGCATGAGCCGATTCCTTTATCCCAAGCTAGCAATTGAATATTTTGAATAAAAATACTTGCCGCTGCGTAATCTTCTAATCGCTCTTTTTGTCGTGTATCCTCTGGAACGATTACAAAAGCATAGCCACCCGGTAAAGTGAATTTCGTCATTTGCTTCGCTAAGTCTTCACTTGAAAGCTCCTGCCATTTCGGTATCGCTAGATCACGCAATAAATGTTGAAGAGCAGATAACTCCTCACCACAAGCAACGACTAAACGCCAAGGCTCACGATTACCGTGATTCGGCGCCCATACCGCATCATCAATAATGGCCATTAAATCTTCACGCTCTACCAGCTGGCCATTAAATTTTTTAATAGAACGACGCTCAATAATCGCATCCCTAACAGATAAAAATTGTTCGCTCATATACTCTTATCTCCTTCTATAACACTACAATAATTAAGATTTATATCTTCTATCTTACACATTATCACAAAATGATGAGCTTTAACACTGCTATCACTTAAGCAAAACTATCTTCTATATGAATATAATGATAAGTCATGCTTGGCGTATAGGCCGTTGAATCTTCATAAAAATATGGTCGTTTGATACTATCTGAAGTGTGTGCATTAACATAGGGAATACCATTTTGAATACTTGTCACAATGACAGAATGGTCCACTCTCCCATCCCCTTGAAAATCATAAAAAATAATATCTCCAAGATCTAATTCTTCGGCAGATTGGACACGCCTACCCTTTAACCCAGTCGTTGAGCCTTCCAAATACCATCTAAGGGAATGTGCAACAGACCAGCTAAAGCTCCAATTTCCATGTTGAACCCACCAACCTTTCCCTCTGTTTGGAGCACCTCGCATAGGTGCTCCCCCAGCAAGTAAACATTGAGATATATAGTTCGTACAATCAACAGTAAAATTCGGAAATGCTGGATTACGCCTGTTCCACCACAAGTTCGCATACTGTACAGCGGCCTGTCTGTTATACATTTTTGCCACGCTCCCCCTCCTTATGTTCAACATATGTATAAAGGGATATTTCTATTAGTTAGGTCCTTATTCATAAAAATGTCGAAAGTGGTCTTATTTGGCACTATCTTTGCCAATTGTAAGATAGTTTTTGCTACAATAAGGGTAAGGAATTATAAATTTTTATTTTATGATCAGAAGGGATGTTGAATGTGAAGCAGCATGCTGAGAAAGAAATTATACAACCAACTCTTTTATGCGATAAAAAAGGCAATTTAAATCCAGCTGCCATCGGATTTGCACGTAAACCTCTCATAAACAGCAATTTAAGTGGCCATATCATGCGCAAAAAGAAATGGAATTATTGGTGTGTCTACGGTGATGAGATTATCTTCTCTGCTACTATTAGCCATCTAGACTACGCAGCGGTCTGCTTCGTCTATTTCCTTGAATATGAAACACAGCGCTACTTTGAAAAAACAATTACAGTTCCATTGGGTGGAAAATTAAAAATGCCTACACAGGTGCTAGATTCAGTAACCTTCAAAAATAGTGAAATGATGATCGATATGACATATGTACAAAACGAAACCCACCTATCCGTTTCGATCCCAGACTTTGATGGAGATACTTTATGTGCAAAGCTTATCATTCAACATCCGCCTACAGATGAGTCATTGAATGTCGTCATCCCTTGGAATCGTAAAACATTCCAATTTACAGGGAAGCATCATACACTTCCTACTTCTGGTTTTGTGTCGATTGGTACTCGCCGTTTTGCATTTTCCCCTGAGGAAAACTACTCTGTACTAGAATACAGTCGTGGCGTATGGCCGCGTCAATCCACATGGACTTGGGGAATGGCCTCACAGCGAGTTCGTGGTAGACGAATCGGACTCAATTTAGGCGGTAAATGGACAGACGGAACTGGAATGACCGAAAATGCTGTTTTCGTTGAAGGTAAAATGACAAAAATACATGAAGATGTACTGTTCAATTATAATCAAGAGGATTTGATGCAACGGTGGAAAATTAAGACTAAATTCACGAACCAAGTTTCATTAACATTCTCCCCATTTTTCGAGCGTGTTGCCGTCACAAAAGCTGGCCTCATAAAATCTGAAGTACATCAAATGTTTGGCTATTACGACGGCTCCGTATTACTAGACAATGGCGAAACACTTGTCATCAAGCAAATGCTAGGCAGTATCGAAGAAAACCGCGTAAAGTGGTAAGAACTTTACTTGCTATATTCTTCTCATACTGGGATTTAACGCACTGATTCTCTCATCCTCAGCGCGTTAAATCTGAAAAAGTCCGTGCATAACGGGTATCCGTGGATTTGATGGGGCTTTCTGTCGCTTTGGCAGGGGCTATCCGTCTCCTTGGCTATTCTTTCCGTCGCTCTGGCTTTTCTTTCCGTCGCTCTGGCTTTTCTTTCCGTCGCTCTGACCTTTCTATCCGTCGCTTCGGCTTTTCTTTCCGTCGCTCTGATTTCTTTCCGTCACCTTGGCTCTTCTTTCCGTCGCTCTGGTCTTTCTATCCGTCTCCTTGGCCCTTCTTTCCGTCGCTCTTGCCTTTCTATCCGTCGCTTCGGCTTTTCTTTCCGTCGCTCTGATTTCTATCCGTCTCCTTGGCTCTTCTTTCCGTCGCTCTCGCCTTTCTATCCGTCGCTTCGGCTTTTCTTTCCGTCGCTTCGGCTTCTCTATCCATCGCTTCGGCTTTTCTTTCCGTCGCTCTGATTTCTATCCGTCTCCTTGGCTATTCTTTCCGTCGCTCTGGCCTTTCTATCCGTCGCTTCGGCTTTTCTTTCCGTCGCTCTGATCTCTATCCGTCTCCTTGGCTCTTCTTTCCGTCGCTCTGACCTTTCTATCCGTCGCTTCGGCTTTTCTTTCCGTCACTCTGATTTCTATCCGTCTCCTTGGCTATTCTTTCCGTCGCTCTGGCCTTTCTTTCCGTCGCTTCGGCTTTTCTTTCCGTCGCTCTGATTTCTTTCCGTCTCCTTGGCTCTTCTTTCCGTCGCTCTGATCTTTCTTTCCGTCGCTTCGGCTTTTCTTTCCGTCGCTCTGATTTCTATCCGTCTCCTTGGCTCTTCTTTCCGTCGCTCTGACCTTTCTATCCGTCGCTTCGGCTTTTCTTTCCGTCGCTCTAATTTCTATCCGTCGCTTCGGCTTTTCTTTCCGTCGCTCTAATTTCTATCCGTCTCCTTGGCTCTTCTTTCCGTCGCTCTGGCCTTTCTATCCGTCGCTTCGACGATTCTTTCCGTCACTTCGGCTTTTCTTTCCGTCACTTCGGCTTTTCTTTCCGTCACTTCGGCTTTTCTTTCCGTCGCTCTCGCCTTTCTATCCCCCGCTCCCGCCATTCTATCCTATTAATGCTGATACTATCTTCTCCGGGTCATCTGTAAATATTCCCTGTACACCGAGCCGCTGTAATTGTTTTGCGTACTCGACATCATTAACGGTATATACACGTACAGTCGCTCCTTCATTAAGAGCTTCTTGAACCGATTTCCGAAACGCTGTAGGTAAGCTGACATGTATAGCATTTGCCGGGATTTGAGCTGTATAGCCGGTAAAGTCAACTAAAATTTCCGCAAACAACGCCGCTTTTTCAATATATGGCGCTCTTTGTGAGATGATTTGAATAGACTCATGATTGAAGGAGGAAATAATCACTCTTTCTGTCATTTGATAAGCAGCTACCTCCCTAATAACAAGTGCTTCTATCCCGTCATATGGAAATACATCGGTTTTGAGCTCAATATTAATGCGATGATTTGTGCCTGAAAACAGCTCTAAAATGTCTCCTAGAGTTGGAATGCTTTCATCCTCAAATTTAGCAGAAAACCATGAGCCAAAATCAAATGCGCGAAGCTCTTGTAGCGTATAGTCCTTTACGTAGCCAGAGCCGTTTGATGTGCGGTCGATTGTTTCATCATGAATAACGACTAACTCCCTATCCGCTGTTAAATGAACATCTAGTTCAATCCCTGTAATCGGTAGCTTTGATGCGGCCGCAAAAGCAGCCATCGTATTTTCAGGGTAATGTGCCGAAACTCCTCTATGGGCAAAAATATCCAATCTAATAACCTCCTAGTTCGCTCACCTTTAGTAAAAACTTGAACAAGTCTGTTGGTGAAACGATTTTCTATCATTCAATTTCTCTTGTTCTTCCCTAAATAAGCCTATTATAATTTCACTTGCTGGTAAATATTATATATAGTAGTATGAGAATCTACATTAATTATACCTAGGCTTCATTGCGGCGTCCGGATTCGGCTTTGAACTTAGGCCTGCACGATGGCTTCGCTTCAGAGAACATTTTGTAGCTGACACTTGGCTTTCGCTATCAAAAACATCTGTAGCTGACACTTGGCTTTCGCTATCAAAAACATTTGTAGCCGACGCTTGGCTTTCGCTTCAAAAAACATCTATAGCTGACGCTCAGCTTTCGCTTCAAAAAAACATCTATAGCTGACGCTTGGCTTTCACTACCCAAAACATTTGTAGCTGACGCTCTGCTTTCGCTTCAAAAAACATCTATAGCTGACGCTTGGCTTTCGCTACCCAAAACATCTGTAGCTGACGCCTGGCTTTCACTACCCAAAACATTTGTAGCTGACGCTTGGCTTTCACTACCCAAAACATCTATAGCTAACGCTTGGCTTTCACTACCCAAAACATCTGTAGCTGACGCTTGGCTTTCGCTACCCAAAACATCTGTAGCTGACGCTTGGCTTTCGCTACCCAAAACATCTGTAGCTGACGCTTGGCTTTCGCTTCAGAAAGATTTATTAAAAAAGTTACATCGTAAGTAATTAGGAGGTGCTAAAAAATGACTGCACGACATCCAGATTTTCAGGCTGAAGTGGAACGGCTTGCTCACACTAAAAATTACATGCAGCAAATTTTAAATGAATCGCAAAGAGGTTTGCAATCTGCTCAGGAGAATATTCGTAAGTCGATGGCGGATCTTGATTATTTAGATTCCAGTTTGGGCTATATTAATATTTTGGCGAATGCTCGTTTTTTTGAAATGGCTCGGAACCAAAAGGAGGGCTTAGAGGCTATTCAAAAAAAGCCATACTTTGCCCGAATTCATTTTCAAAAGACAGGAGATCCTGAAGAATTCCTTTATATTGGAAAAACCTCTTTGTTTCACCGAGAAACCCACGAGCCGATTATCGTCGATTGGCGTTCACCGGTAGCGAACGTTTATTATGATGGTCGCCTTGGGGATATGGAATATGATGTTCGTGGAGAAGTCCATAAGGGACACCTATTTGCCAAGCGACAATTTAAAATCAAAGATGGTGAATTGCTTGATGTCCGGGATATTGATTTAACGACAAACGATGAATTACTGCAAGAAGCGCTAGCTGGAAAAGCAGATGTGCGTTTGACAGAAATCGTCTCCACTATTCAAAAAGAGCAAAACGAAATTATACGAGCACATCTTCGTCAGCCGATTATCGTACAGGGTGCTGCTGGTAGTGGAAAAACAACCATTGCCCTACACCGAATATCGTACTTCCTCTACACAATGGGCGAGCATTTTAACCCTGAGCAGCTCATGATTTTAGCACCGAATAAGTTATTTATCGATTATATTGGTGATGTTTTACCAGAGCTTGGTGTCGATAAAATTTGTCAAACAACCTTTACCGATTACGTTCTAGCTGCAACTAAGCTAAAACTGAAACTCCAAAACCCAAATGAGCAGTTAGAATCGCTTGTTGCAGGTGAACCCCAACAGGCAGCTTCTTGGATATCCGAAATGAAGGGCTCTCTTTATTACCGTGATGTCATCGAGCGCTATGTTCAAAAGATTGAGCAGGAAATCGCCAACCAATTTGAGGATGTATTCATTGAAAAATATTGCATTATGCGCGCTTCCCATTTAAAGAAGCTATTTTTATATGAATTTTCTTATATGCCGATTGAAAATCGACTAGCGCATATTAAAAAAGTGCTAGCAAGCCATGCTCGTCAAAAAAAACAGGCTATTTTAACTACACTTCATAAAAAATATGATGAAGCACTTGGCAGAGCACTTGATGGATTTCGTGATGATGACAAACGTCGTCGTGTTGTCACGAAGTTTATTGATGAGCGTGATGAACGCATTCCTGCCATTGAAAAAGAGGCAAAATCAACCGCCACTGTTTATATGGGACGCTTTTCTAAACATAACATCAAGACTCTCTATCGTACGCTTCTAACGAATGCTGAACTTTTAACAGAGCTTGCACCGGAATGGCATTACATTGAGCAACAGCAATTTTTACAGGCACACGCTAAAGAACAATGGGTGCTTGAAGATTTAGCTGCTCTTTATTATTTACAAGCTCGCTTAAAGGGCATTCCAGATGAATGGAAAATGCGCGTCGTTTTCATCGATGAAGTACAGGACTATAGTTTATTTCAGCTTGCTGCTTTAAAAACAGGACTTGAAACGGATATGTTTACGATGGTCGGTGATTTGGCACAAGGAATTCATAGTTATCGTTCTCTTACTGCTTGGGAACCTGTCCAAAATCTCTTTCCTAGAGCAAGCTTTAGAACACTGCAAAAAAGTTATCGAACAACCATTGAAATTATGGAGGTTGCGAACAAGGTTTTAGCACAAATGGATGAACAGCTTCCATTAGTAGAGCCCGTAGTTCGTCATGGTAATGTCCCTACCTATATACAGGCTCCATCATTTGATGCTCTGCAAATACAAGAAATTTTTGAAGCCATTCGAGCCAATGGACATCATTCCATCGCTTTAATTTGTAAAACGACTACAGAGGCAAAAACAATGCAGCAAGCATTAAAGGACAAAAAAATTGCTTCGCAGCTTCTAACTGAAAATGAGTCCATCAATCAGGAATTATTGCTCGTTGTTCCGAGTCATTTAGCAAAGGGCCTTGAATTTGACGCTGTGATCGTAGCTGCCTTCGATACACCTTTCTACGATACGAAGGTTGATCGCAAGCTACTTTATGTGGCACTCACTCGAGCCATGCATGAGCTTTATTTAATTGGCCCAACAAAAAATACATTTCTATTAGAAAATGAACAGATATAATAAATATTTTCGCCTTGGTGTAATTGTAGCTGTCGCTTCGCTTTCGCTACAGAAAACATTTGTAGCTGTCGCTACAATCAAAACCCAGCTGAAAGAAGATAAAAAAGTCGCTATTAAAGCGACTTTTTTTCATCGAACATTTAAATCTGATTTATCGATTCCGAGGTGGTAAACGGTAAAACCTCCCTCTGGATAAGTACGCTTTTACAACTTTCCACCATGACCTTGGTGCTTCCCTTTGAGGAGACTTCTTTTTAGGTAGTGCCGGCATGCGCATGATAACGACTCCTTTCATAGGCTTACTAATACTATATGAAGATAGTTACAAATTTATGATAAAAAGAATAGTTAACCCAATATATCGATACGTTCATGACCCATCGCCTACCACCGAATAAACATAAAAAAGAGCAGACGCATTTTGTCGAAAAAACGGCGTTCCCCCACTAAAGAAGATCGTATTTCCCCTAAAAATACTTATGTTTACTAATTATGCTTTTGAAGAAAAGCCTTTACTTTTTCATAAGTAAATTGAGTGCTCAAACTATTTGATACTGCATCAAAAGCATGATCGACTTTTGGAATAAGATAAAGTTCATGGGGAACGTTATTTTCTTTTAGCTTCCTGTCCAAAATTTCAGCCTGTTCTTCTAGAAAAATTCGGTCACTCGTTCCTAAAAGTGTAATAGTAGGAGGTGTCTTGCTTTGAATATAACTGATCGGAGAAAGTATTTTATAACGATCAGGGAATTGTGAAGGTGTACCTCCAATATATTTCTTCATAACATCTTGCACATAGTCAGGACTTGGACTATTTTTATAAACTTTCTCCATATCAGACGGACCGTATACATTAATCACAGAGTTAATAGTTACTGAAGGTACATTTGATGAAGGAGGTAACTGTGTATCCCCCATACTATAGGCAGCTAGCATAGCCAGATTTCCACCTGCTGACCGTCCCATTACGTTTATTTTTTCAGGATCAATTTTGTAAGCATCCGCATGTTCTGCCACCCATCCTATTGCTGATTTTACATCAGCTACTTCATCTTTCCATCCTGCATGAGGTGGCATACGATATTGTATATCAAACACAGTATATCCTAATTCACTTAACCATTGATTCCAATGAGGTGCTCTATTTTTATCCCCCTCAACCCATCCACCTCCATGCACTTGTACAATAGCAGGATGAAGTGGTTTTTTTGAGTCTTCATTGGCTGGCCACACATCAAGCTTTAATTCCACACCTTCAGAGGTTGTCATGTATACAACGTCCTGTGTGAATTTTGATGTAATTTCTGTCTTACCGAAAAAATGAGAACGAAGCGAAACGGAAACACTCTCGTTTTTAGCGTAATGTAACATTTCAATAATTGGCTCTACCGTTAAAAAACTTAATAATAAAACTAGAGGAATCAAAATTGTCCCAGCTATTAAAGCTTTCCTCCAGATAGCTAATGCTAATAAAATTATAATCACAACAGTTATACTTAAAAGAAGCGTAGGTATTATCAATGCACCCGCTCCAAGGGCACTCATTATATTAGGAAAACCGCCTGGACTCCAAATATAGTATGTCATAATGCTAATGAAAAAAAATGCAATTACTGCAATGATTGTCAGTAACCATTGAATAAAACCCCTAGGGCGCCATGGGGTTGGATGTTTTCCTTGTTCCTGTTTCATTTTTCTAAACCCCTCCATAATCAATCAAATATCTTAACTTATGAAAGTATCAAAAAATACTTAGCTTTATTAAAAGACGCTTTGACCCTAATTTATTGATGAACCCCGTACAAAATCGTTATGTGAGTCATTTACTTTACTATCGCTCATCTACTCTTTCAATTCAAACAGCCCATAGCTTTTGCAATGGTGTTGTCTTTTTATAATCCAAACCAATATCATAAAAAACTAATTCCAGTTCACTTAATAAGCTTATTTCTGAGGCACTTGAAATATTCGATATCCAGCGTTCATTGAGTATGAAAGGATGTCCTTATGATAATGCCGTGGCTGAAGCGATGTTTAAAGTATTTAAAACGGAATTCGCTAATGGAGCTCATTTCACTTCTCTTGAACAGCTCGCTCTTGAACTTGATGATTATGTTCATTGGATCAACTACATTCGTATTCACGGAACTCTAAGCTATTTAACACCAGTGGAATTCAAGCAACAGCCCCTTATAATCTTTGTCCAGTTTAGTGTTGACATACCACAGCTTGTCAGCAACGTGTTTTTGTCTTTGCGAAAGCTAAGCAACAGCAACAACATGATGTTGGTCACTCAACCATTACCACAGGACGTGGCGTTCTTAGACAGAGTTTCTCTATTTCAGCGAATGTTTGTACACCCGCTGAAAAATAACTTAAACCAGCATTCATCTTACCACCTATAGAAGCTAGCACTATTTGGATCTTGTTCTGTATTACTTGCAACAGTCGAATCATCAAGAACCATTTTTTAAATCTTTATATTAAATTATAAAAAGCAAAAAAGGACATCCTTTTATCGGAAATCTTTTCTTAATGGTTGCTGCTATTGAAGGGTAAAACTTTTTTGGGAAATATGCAAATCAATCTTTGCTTACTTTTGAACATGTTTTGATAAAAGCTTCTTTGGATTGTTATGATTATTATTTTCAACTTTATTTTTTGAGATTGGATTGAGTGCTGTTCACTTAAGACTACCTCTTTAAGGAAAACAGATATTTCTCATGCGAAATGGATTACGAAACTACTGTAGCATGGATTAATTGAAAAGCGAGCTTTGTCCCAGCAGTTGAATATTCGCAAATGAAATGGATATGGAAACAAGTTTACATGGAAGACTGATGTCTAAAAAACAGATGATTACCGATTCGTTATTCGAAATACTCACGGAATATCAACGTTTCCTTATTCATCAATCTTGGAATCAAAAACATGCATTAGAAAAGCACAGGACAATCGCAACTAGAAGAGGCAAGAAAAAAGCATTCGTTGCGCTATCACATCGAATGCTTTGGATTTATTTAATTCATGCTATACCCATACAAAGAATCGCGAATAATTTAATCTAACCAAAAAAGATTTAATCGAAATTGCCCTAAACAACAGATACCTTTGCTTTTCCGTTGGCTTTTAAAACTCCATACCGATTCTCTATCTATTTTTAGAATATTCATAGGCCAAGGGGTTATTTATTTTCACAGAAAAAAAAGCCGAGGAATAAATCCTCGACTTTTTCAGGTGCCTAGCGACGTCCTACTCTCACAGGGGGAAGCCCCCAACTACCATCGGCGCTAAAGA
>NZ_JBHJTF010000057.1:0-8198 GCF_042267565.1 Lysinibacillus sp. NPDC056232
CTCCTTTCTTTTTTTGATTATTCACAATATACAACATAAACATATGTTCTATAAAGAAAAAAGCACTTCATTCCTCCCACCTCTGAAGAAGTGGGAGGAATGAAGCTCAATTCTGTGAAGTATTACTTGTTGATACAGGATGCTTAGTTGCTATGACATCTGATGTACATTACGATATCGAGATGGTTGGGGGCGTAAAAACTGCATTGTTTGGTGGTGAAGGTATCTTCTTCGCTACTTTAAAGGGTCCGGGTAAAGTATGGATTCAATCCTTACCATTTAGCCGATTAGCAAGCCGCGTCTTCGCTGCAGCACCAATTTCTCAAGGCGGTGGCGGTCAATCTAAAGGCGAAGGTGGCATTGGCGGTTTATTTGATATGTTTAATAAATAATGGACGCTATTAATCCTATCTTTTTCATTTTAAAAGGAGCACATCTATTTATGATGTAGCTCCTTTCATGTTGTTTAAGTATGGCTCTTTGCAAAACGAGGGGGTGATTTCCGTTCCGGTTGGGCGCTTTCCTGGGGGCGTCCGATGAGCCGCTTCACTCGCGTTGCTCGCTCCAGGGTCTCGGGCCAACAGATGTTTTTTGCGCGAAAGCGAAGCGGCAGCAGCACCGATGTTGGTCACGAAGGCGTTATCACAGGACGTGATGATTTTAGCCTTCGTTCCTCTATTGCTGATCCCCAAGGAGTCGCCCAGCCTCCACTCCAATCAACCACTTCAATTAAGATGTATCTTCTGGCATGTCACTCTAATTTATAGTATTAATATGAAACTGCAACAGATGTACAATCTCGTCACAGTTATAAATCTATTCTGTTCTATTAAAGTGAACAGTCATAGCCTTCACCACAAAAATTTATAAAAGTTCTGCGTAAACGCTAAATGGAGTCCTTCCATGTAAAAAGGCACCCTTCTTCTGTTATCTTCAGTGTCATTAATCTATTCGATTCGATGGAGTTTGGCCCTGACCGTAAGCAGTAAGTGCTTTAACGTTCAGCATCAGCATAGCAGTTCTAGTTTGAAGCGAGGCACTACCGATATGCGGAAGTGCTACAACATTAGGAAGCGTCAACAATGGATGATCCAACGCAATAGGCTCTTGCTCAAAGACATCTAGCCCTGCAGCCCACAGCTTACCACTTTTTAAAGTGTCATAAAGTGCGTTCTCATCGATAATGCCACCGCGTGATGCGTTAATCAATACCGCATCATCCTTCATTATAGCAAGTTCCTCTGCCCCTATAAGTCCTACTGTATCATTGTTAAAAGGTGTCATAATAACAACGAAATCCGATTGTTTTAGAAGATCCTCTAACGATACATATTGAAAGCCATACATTTCCTCTGCCTCATGGCGACGTCTACGATTGTTGTATAAAATTTTCATATCAAAACCTTTTGCTCGTCTTGCAACAGCTTGACCAATACGTCCCATACCAATAATCCCTATAGTGGATCCTGAAACATCTTTACCTACTAATTGCATTGGATACCAGCTTTTCCATTTACCCTCACGCAAATATCGATCACTTTCTGGAATTCTACGAGCCGTCGCAAGCAATAATCCCATTACAAAATCAGCAGTCGTATTTGTTAAAACTCCTGGCGTATTTGTCGCCATTATTCCGCGCTTACGCAAAGCTTTAATATCAATGTTATTAAATCCAACTGCTAAATTTGTTACAAGCTTTAAATTGGGTGCGTGTAATAATAACTCTTCATCGACTTGATCAGCAAGCGTTACCCACAGTACTTCACAATCTGCGACAGCTGCCAATAGTTTTTCCCGCGGTATAACAATTTCCTCCTCCTCCCATTGTTTGATATCATAAAACTCTTTCAACGGTTCAACTATATGTGGCGGAAACTTACGTGTAATAAATAATTTCTTTTTCATATTCCGAACACCTCTCTACTCAATTCGCCTATAGCGTAACACTTAGAACGCTCATTTTCTAGGGGTTTCTTATTTTTGCATTTATGACACTATTCCTTTTTTATCACTTTCCAAACTTCATCCGTCTATTTGTTGTTTTATCCTTCTGAAAAGTGATTTTGTCCTATTATTTATGAAAAATAAAACTAGGCCTATCAGTTGTGGATGGCATTTTATTTAAAAGGTTTGTTCACGAGGCTAAGTTGATAGCGCCCAGTGAACGGAAACTCGCTATGGTAATTGGCCATACAAGTGATTTCTAATGAATTTGGTTAGGGATAACATTTTGTTAAACGTATGCCATGTAAATAGGTTGATTGGAGTGGAGGATGGGCGACTCCTCAGGGATCAGTGATAGGGGAACGAAGGCTAAAACCATCACGTCCTGTGATAACGCCTTCGTGACCAACTTCGTGTTGGCCCAAGCGGCTCATCGGACACCCCCAGGAAGCTTTGCTCTGTGCGAAAGCGTAGCGACAGCAACAATTGTTTTATCTGTGCGAAAGCGTAGCGACAGCAACACGGTTTTATCTGTGCGAAAGCGTAGCGACAGCAACACGGTTTTATCTGTGCGAAAGCGTAGCGACAGCAACACGGTTTTATCTGTGCGAAAGCGAAGCGACAGCAACAACAACAAAGCGCCCATCCGGAACGGAAATCAACCCCTCACTATGGTAATAATCAAAAAAACTATGCATAGGCTTTATGCATAGTCGTTAAAATTCTCTAATTGTTGTGTCTAAACGATTGGCAACTTGTTTTAATTCCTCGGAAGATTCTCCAATTGTTTCTATAAATTCCGCCAATTCTGTTATTTTCAGTCCGACGTTTTGGAAGTTTGAGATAGAGCCGTTTACTGAGCCAGATATAGCATCAAATGCTTTTAAAGATGCCGAGTTTTGCTCAATACTATCGTTCACCAGCTCTTGGATCTCATGAATGGCTTGAACAACTTGTTTTGTAATGCCATTAGACATCATGATGAGGTCCCCGATTTGTTCAACCGAACTTTTCGTCTGGTCTGCAAGCTTACGAACTTCACTCGCCACGACAGCAAAGCCTTTTCCGTGCTCTCCTGCACGTGCAGCCTCAATAGCTGAATTTAACGCAAGTAAATTTGTTTGATTAGAAATTCTTTTCACTATTTCAATAACAGCATTAATTTTAGAGGAAGAGTGATTTAATCGCTCCACCATACCCGACATTTCAACTGTTTTATGATGAATTTCCCCTGTTTGTTCATTAATTAGGACTATTTTAGAATAGCCTTCAGACGATACTTGTTGCATTGTTTTTGCCTCATCGATACTTTCCTTCAAGTATTCATTTACTTCCTTAGCGTTATCAACAAGTTCAGTCACTGTTTCATTCGTGCTATGGGATTGAGTATCTAGTTGCGTAGATATTCCACCTATAACTTCCTTCACATGTACTCGAACACTATCCTGTTGCTGTTCAATTAACATCTTAGCATAATGATCATATTCCTCTAGGACAATCTGTTGTTCAAAGTTACATATTTTACTAATCGCCTCACAAAACTTTTCTTCTTCGTCCCTCGTTAATTGAAGCGTATATACAATCTTTCTTAATAATTTTTCAAGGTTTTGAAAGGCTGCTAAATACCACTTAGGATACAAGTTAATCTTTACATGCATTTTCGCGACCCGCCTTCTCTTCTCCAAAAATGCATCGTCTATACGCCCTTCGAACATTTCTATAATATGAAGGCGTAATGTTTGCCGTAAACGTTCACTAGAGCTGTACTTTTCAATAACTTCACGTAAGTCTGGCACACTTTCAATTGCCTGATAAAATGCGTCTACCACCTCTGCGACATTTCGTTCAATATACGGTTTTAAACTTCTAATTAATTGCAAATCTCCTTTCGTTAGATTTACTAGATTTAACTGTTGTAAACGTTCCTGATCTTGAATAATAACTCCTATACTTGATTCATCACTGATCTCAATTGTATTTTTCTTAGGCTTATTTCCAATACGAAACAACTTCTACACCCCACAGTACCTATGTATATTCTACTAAAAACAAATAATTCTATAATCAATTATACTGTCTAGACAATTGGAATGACAATAAATAGGTAAAAAATATCTATTTTCACAATAAGCATTAATCCATCATACTTACAAACAATACTTATTAACCATTCCATCCTTCTTAGAAAAGGATAAAATCGCTAAAAAAAGCCACTCCTTCTTTAATAGAAGAGTGACTTTATTCATTACATAAAGATAATAACAGCTAGCACAGCAGCTAATACTAAACGATAAATAGCAAATGGCATTAATTTCACTTTTGAAATAAGTGCTAAGAAGAATTTAATTGATAGTAATGCAAAGATAAATGAACTAATGAAGCCTACTGCATAGAATCCAAAATAATCCATAGATAGCGTATCCCAGTTTTTCAGTACAGATACTAGACTAGCACCCGCCATAATCGGTACTGCCATAATGAAAGTAAAATCTGCCGCCACGCGGTGACTCATTCCAAATAGAACACCACCAGATATTGTTGCACCTGAACGGGAGAACCCTGGCCAAAGTGATAAACATTGTACTAACCCTACTTTAAATGCTAAACCATAAGAAATTTTATCTAGAGAATCCACTTTTGGTTTTTTTGTTGCAAATTTATCTGCAATAATCATTAAAATTGCCCCAGCTACTAAAGCATACATAACATGCTCTACTTTAAATAAATGATCATCGATAAAATCTTTGAACGCAAAACCTAATACAACTGCTGGCAACATGCCCACAATAACATGCATTAAATTGAAGTGACCTTTCACTGATTTCGATTGGCCATCAATTTTATAGAGTCCTACTAAATTTAACATTCGTTTCCACATAACAACGACTACCGCTAAAATGGAGCCTAGCTGTACAACGATTTTAAATGTATTGGCAGGATACTTCCCTAAAAACTCCTCTGTCTTTAGCCACATATCGTCCACAATAATCATATGTCCTGTCGACGACACTGGTGCAAACTCTGTCATCCCCTCGACAAAGCCTAAAATAAGCGCCTTTAATAATTCAATGATATCCACATTGTCACCTAACCTTTTGTTAATTAAATACAAACATATTATAAAATACACTTTTTCGGGCGCTTTCTTGGGGGCGTCCGATGAGCCGCAAGAGCCGCCCCATTTACCAACTAACGAAAGTTTATATCCACAACCCATAGTTCGGAGCGGCTGCCTAGTCGCATTGGAGGGCCCCAAAAGCCAAAACCTGATGAAACAAGTGTATGCATTTTCTCCTTCATCTTATAACCATAATCGAGCTCAAATACACGAGCTGTAATATACTGATTAGGCCATAGTTGACCCTTATGCGTATGACCCGACATATGAAAGTCCACGCCCAATTTTGCAGGCGTACTTAAATCATTCGGGGTATGATTCATAACAAACCAAGGCAAGTCATCAGTTGTCTTCAATCCATCTAGTTGCTTTCTATCCTTGTTTGTAATATCTTCTTGACCCGTTAATACTATCACATTATCGATTCTAATAGTTTCATCACACAAAACTTTTACATTTGCTTTTTCCATCTCTGCAATAAACTCAGGGATTTTCTTGCCATAATACTCGTGATTGCCAAGTACACCATACACCCCGTATGTAGATGATAATTGCTTCATCACATCCGCCATTCCCTCTTTAACAAACCATTTAGGATCATCATCCACAATATCTCCAGCTAAAAAGACGATATCCGGCTTTGCTTCATTCGATAAAGTAACGAAGCGCTGTAAATGTCTTTTATTTGATAGAACACCTAAATGAAAATCTGATGCAACTACAACTCTCATCGATTCTAGTTCACTACTCTTTTTATCCATCGTTATTTCTAAATGACGGACTACAGGTGAATACGCTAAATAGGTTCCCACAATACCAAGTACAAACAACATAGCAATCGCTATACTGCCAACTATCTGTACATTGTTAAAAGGACTTAACCAAATAATCAAGTGTGCTACTAAGCAAAGCAATAATCCGTATTCAAAAATAAACATCCAGTAATTATTGATGATTGAAAACATTCGTAAAGACTCATGCAATCTACTAATAATAATACTGAACGCAATGATATACAGCACTAGCCAATATAAAATTGGATAGCGGAACCACCCCATCGCCACAAGCCACTGTTTTAATCCCCACCCTAAGTAAAAAGTTGATGCACTATATATACTTATTAAAAGAATTCCACCAATTACTTTAGACATATTTCAGTTACCTACTTTCATATAGTCTTAGTTGATTATAGCATTCTCTTCTAGAAAGGAAGGGCAAAAGGGCAACCAATCAGTTCATTAAATCTTCTCTATAATTTAATCGTATGATTTACATGACAATCTAGATGAGACCCCGGGGTGTCTGGGAATAAAACCTATATTATAGTAATATCCCCTCTTTCAATTCAGCCTGATTATACGGTTACATAAAAAAACTATAAATAATACACTTTAATTTTTCTGAATATTTCAGTAACATTATAGTTGGAAGAGGAAATTTATGCATGAACGAGCAAAAAAAGGGGTGTTGTTCATATGACAAAATATAAATTCGAATCAACAGAGCATGAGTTATTCCGTAAAACCTTACGTAAGTTTTTAGCAGAGGAAGCCGAGCCACACTATCCACAATGGGAGAAAGATCATCTTATTCCACTTGAATTTTGGCGTAAGCTTGGGGAAATGGGCTATCTATGCCCTCAAGTAGAAGAGCAATATGGCGGTCTCGGGCTTGATTTTAGTTTTGGTGTTATTATTCAAGAAGAGCTAGAGCGTGTAGGTTCAAGCCTTATTGGCGTTGGTTTGCATAACGATATCGTCGTGCCCTATATCGAGGCATACGGCTCAAATGAGCAAAAATCACGCTGGCTACCAAAATGCGTTACAGGCGAAAATATTACAGCCATTGCTATGACAGAGCCAGGTACAGGTTCAGATTTGGCAAACATCCAAACAACTGCCATTCGTGATGGCGATCATTATATCGTTAACGGACAAAAAACATTTATTACTAATGGTATTCATACAAATTTAGCAGTCGTTGCTGTAAAGACAAATCCTCAGGCAGAAAAAAAACATCGTGGCATTAGCCTCCTTGTCATTGAGGACGGGACACCAGGCTTCACAAAAGGTCGCAAGCTCGAAAAAGTTGGCATGCACGCGCAGGACACAGCCGAGCTATATTTCGAGGATTGTCGCGTACCTGTAGAAAATCTTCTTGGTGAAGAAGGTAATGGCTTTATCTATATGATGGAAAAACTGCAGCAAGAGCGCTTAGCGGTTGCAATCGCCGCACAAACGGCTGCTGAGGACATGCTTGCTTTAACAATTGATTATGTAAAATCACGTGAAGCTTTCGGAAAATCGATTAGCGACTTCCAAAATACGCAATTTAAAATAGCCGAAATGGCAACGAAAATCGAACTTGGCAAATCATTTTTAGAATCTTTAATAGAAGAACATATCGCAGGAAATGATGTTGTGACAAAAGTTTCAATGGCAAAATACTGGATAACGGAAAATGCACGTGAGCTTGCTGTCCAGTGTATGCAGTTACATGGTGGCTACGGTTATATGGAAGAATACAAGATTGCTAGAAGATATCGAGACATTCCTGTCATGTCCATTTATGCAGGTACTAACGAAGTCATGAAAGTGATTATTGCTAAGAATTTAGGGTTATAACTTTGAAAGTGAAATCTATGGCTCTTCGGCAAAACGAAGAGCCGATTTCCTCCGTTCCTGCGGGCGTCCGATGAGCCGCTTCGCTTCACTTTACTTTACGGTGATAAAAAAAACTCCAGCACCAATGATGTGTAGGTGTGAAAGTGTAGCGCTAGAGAAATGGCAGCGAATTAAAGCGAAGATCCGAGGCGACGAATTGAACCGCCAAAGTCGTGGATAGAACCGCCAAAGCTGCGGATGGACCGTCAAAGCGACGGATTGTTAGGCCGGAACGACGGATGATTGTGCCTAAGCGACGGATGAATGAGTCCAAGCGACGGTATAAAGAGCCGGTGTGACGGATAGTAACCAAAGCGACGGATTGTTAGGCCGAAACGACGGATGATTGTGCCCAAGCGACGGTATAAAGAGCCGGTGTGACGGATAGTAAACAAAGCGACGGATTGTTAGGCCGAAACGACGGATGATTGTGCCTAAGCGACGGTATAAAGAGCCAGAATGACGGATAGTAA
>NZ_JBHJTF010000057.1:8298-8412 GCF_042267565.1 Lysinibacillus sp. NPDC056232
GCCTAAGCGACGGTATAAAGAGCCAGAATGACGGATAGTAACCAAAGCGACGGATTGTTAGGCCGGAACGACGGATGATTGTGCCTAAGCGACGGATGAATGAGTCCAAGTGAC
>NZ_JBHJTF010000057.1:8512-25937 GCF_042267565.1 Lysinibacillus sp. NPDC056232
GGTATAAAGAGCCAGAGTGACGGATAATAACCAAAGCGACGGATTGATGGGCCAGAACGACGGATGATTGTGCCCAAGCGACGGTATAAAGAGCCAGAGTGACGGATAATAACCAAAGCGACGGATTGATGGGCCAGAACGACGGATGATTGTGCCCAAGCGACGGTATAAAGAGCCGGAGTGACGGATAGTAACCAAAGCGACGGATTGATGGGCCGGAACGACGGATGAATGAGTCCAAGCGACGGTATAAAGAGCCGGAGTGACGGATAGAACCGTCAAAATCGTGGATAGAACCGTCAAATCCGCGGATAGAACCGCCATAACAAAAACAGCGGCAAAATGATTGCCGCTGTTTCTTGTTTATGCTGTTGGAATTCGAACGATTACTTTAAATAAATCTCCATCTACTTCTATACTCATACGAGCACCATGCAAATCTACAATGGATTGTGCGATGGCTAGGCCTAGTCCTGAGCCTTCTGTATGGCGTGAGGCATCCGCTCGCTTAAAGCGTTCGAATAACTCATCGGCATTCTCGCTAATTTCGTATTTTGCAACATTTTTCACTGTGAATTCAGCATCACCTTCTGCTGTACGTTTTAATGTTACATAGACTCGTGTGCCTTCTAATGCATATTTCAATACATTAACGATTAGATTATCGATCAATCTCCACCATTTTTGTCCATCCACATACGCGTAGATTGGTTCATGTGGTTTTGTCATGCGTAAATCTAATTGAGCCTGTGCTAAATCTTCCTCATGCTCCCCTACTGCCTGCTGTACAAGCTGGGTTAAATCCACTCGACTGCGATGAAGCTCCATGTTACCACTCGCCATTTTAGATACTTCAAAAAGATCCTCAATTAGTAATTTTAGACGTTCTGATTTTTTATCAAGGATATGAATGTATTGCTGGCGCTCTTCCTCTGTAATAGCAGGATTTTTCAGTAAATCTGTATACGTAATAATAGATGTTAATGGCGTGCGTAAGTCGTGACTAACATTCGTAATAAGTTCTGTTTTTAAACGTTCACTTTTTGCCTGCTCATGCATAGACGTGCTTACGCCTTCTCTTAAATGATTAAGATTTTCGGCATGCTCCGCAAGTGGTGATTTGCCCATTACTTTGACATCACGGTTTAAACGTCCTTCTGCCATGTCTCTTGTATCCTTCATAATTCGATTTAAGTAACCCATTCTAGAAAGGAAAAGAAGCATAGCTGGAATACCGATCATCGCACAGAAGCCCAATACTAGAAAGGAGAATCCTCCACCTCTTAGCATAAAAGCAACAAGACTTCCACCACCAAAAAATGCTGCCCCAATCATGACAATGGAATGTAATGCAATGGAACGGTTTATAAATAAATCTGTGATTGATTCACCTAGTGACCATAAAACGCTACCTTTTAAGTTCTCCTCTAATTTCTGCGCTGTATTCACTCGATCATACAACCAAATTAGCTGTACAAAGAACAGCATAGCAATAATGATTAAGGCACCTATTTTAAACAATATATCCATTAAATGCCGTACATAATTATAGTCATAAAAATCATTTAATATCGAATAAAAAGCAGTATCAGATGTTATCAAATATGCGAATGCACTTATTAATAATAATACGATTGTGTAATCAATTTTCATCTTTGCAAAGGCTTCTTTTCCCTTTAAACCTTGTACCATCTGCAGTACTTCTTTACGCCCTTTCCATGAAAAAACAGCTGCGACAATACTCATTAACCATATAAAGGAGAAGGTATATTGACGGGTTTTAAAATTGTTATATCCCACCATGATGCTTTCTGCTTGTGCTGATTTTTTTGAGATAGTTATTATGCCAGTGTAATCAAAAGTTTCCCTAAGATCCTCCATACCGAAGCCGATACCAGTTTGATAAAAAATATTTTTTAAATAATCACTGATATTTGAAGTCGTTAATGGATGTTGCTCCGTAAACTTTATTTTGAAAGCACTACTATCTGAAACATTACCCGAACTAAATGTTTCACCTGTTTCAGTGTTCGTTAATTCATAAGACCATTGATTATTAATTTTCACGAAATTCTTTGCTTCTTCTTGTACTGCCTTTATATATTTATCAACAATCTCTTCTTTTTGAGTAAGAATTTTTTTGCGGACATGCTCATCATCCCCAAAATTAGTCGTAATATCTTTAATTTTGGCATCTCGCTCTTTCTCAAGCTTTGTTTTTAACTCCGTTGCATTTAAATTAGTAGCTTCTTGAATGCGCTCTGCATATTGGGCCTTAATATTCCCTATCTGTTCTCCTAATGTTCCATAGTGATTACGATGTTCCTCAATTTCACTTTGTGTCACCACAATTTTACTTTTAAAATCTTCGGCCTTCGGTACATTTAACACTAATGGTCCTAATTCCGACTGGAAATCATCAAGTTGGGGTTGTAAATTTTCAGATTGAAAATAAGACTTTCCAATATATCGATGCCCGACTTTTGAGAACGTAAAAATACCAAATATCACCCAGATTAAACATAAAAGAGCGAGAAGAGGTTTCCAATTTTTCACCATACTTTTAACTCCTCTCTAAAAAATTTTCTCGAGCAATTGTAACATCCCCGAAGAGCGGGCAGTTACTAACTGATAGGCATACACACCAAAATAAATTAGTCCAATAACCCCTGCTATAAAACCTGCGATTGTAACATAGTTCTCTATTTTATTTTTCCATTTTATAGCCAACGCCCCACACCACCTTTAAATAACGTGGATTTTTCGGATCTGCCTCGATTTTTTCACGTATTTTTCGAATGTGTACAGCCACAATATTTTCTGCATTGTAAGCTTCCTCATTCCATACACGCTCATAAATCTCTCCTATCGAAAATACACGCCCTGCATTTTTCATCAATAATTCCGTAATTTTATATTCGATTGGTGTTAATCGAACAGGCTCGCCTTCTAAGATGACTTCCTTTGCATCTTCATCTAAGACAAGTCCGTCGATTTCCACCTTCGCTGCGCCTTCATTGTACGTCCCAAGTTGTACATAACGTCGCAGCTGCGATTTCACCCGAGCCAATAGCTCTAACGGATGAAAAGGCTTTGTAACGTAATCATCTGCACCTACAGATAGACCATGAATTTTGTCGCCATCCTCCGCCTTTGCACTAAGCATAATAATTGGAATATTGAGCTCTTCTCTAATTTTAAACGTCGCTGTTATTCCATCCATATTTGGCATCATAATATCTAAAATAATTAAATGTACTTCATTGGTTTCTAATTTTTCGAGTGCCTCTAAGCCGTCAGCAGCTTTTATGACATTGTAGCCTTCATTCTTTAAATAGATTTCAATACCATCACGAATATCTTGATCATCGTCTGTTACAAGAACTGTTAGTTTCGTCATGATATACACCTCGCTCTCAATTAATAGTGTACCTTTTAAATCTTAAAAACCAGTTATTATAAAAATGAAGAATTTCTTAAGGTTTTAACTTCTGTCAGCGGGTGTCCAAACATCCGCTGACATAAAGGTGCTCAGTCTAAGAACGCCACGTCCTGTGGCAATGACTGAGTGACCAACATCGTGCTGCTGACGCTGCGTTAGCACTACGCTTTCGCACAGAAACATCCGCTTCGCTGCAGGTTCTCGGGCCAACAGATGTTTTTTTTGCGTGAAAGCGAAGCGGCAGCGGCACCGATGTTGGTCACGAAGGCGTTATCACTGGATGTGATGGTTTTAGTCTTCGTTCCTCTATCGCTGATCCCCGAGAAGTCGCCCAGTCGTAACGAAGATCAACTTATATACAGGGCATATGTAAATTAGCAATTAGCAAAACAGCAATAAATATAATAAATTAATCTTACATGTTCCTAATCTAAAAATTGTATTGTATGACTTGTCCTCAAAGCGTTTTACATCCTTCTAATGTCAATAACATAGTATCCCTTCTAAACAAAAAAAAGACAGGGATGCTATCAATCGTTCAAATAGTTGTACCTGTTAGACGAATTAATTAGAAAAAAAGACATCGGACTAAAGCAATGCTCGAAGTAGAAAAATGGGCAGTGCTAATAATAGTCCCCCACAACCCATTAACATTAATAATACAGATTTATCAAAAAGTAAACAATTACCATTTTCCTTTTTCTTTCATTTATTAACCCATAGTAGGCTTTCTATTAAAGGGAGGTTATAATAAAAACAACAAAAGGAGCGAAATTTATGTATAAAACAATTGAAGAAACAGCCCTCGAACTTGGTATGCCAGAGGATCAAATACTTCGCCTAGTTTACGAGGGCCGTATTCGTTCAGTATACGACGGGGATCAAATACTGATTAATAGCGGGCAGTTCAGCACTTATTTTGAGCAATTAGATCGTATTAAAGAGGAAATTGAAATTTGGCGGAATACACCTATTCCAGAGGATATTGATGTTAAAGATGAGGATTAAAAAAAATGCCTATCATTCAAACAAGTTGAACATTGTTGAATGATAGGCATCTATTATATTGTTACGACAAATCCAGCCCGCTTACCGATAATTTCCGCATAATCCTCAACCATAACACTAGCTGTCGGATACATACCTGCCCCAGGTCCAATTAGCGTTAATGTGCCAATATAATTAGTATCCAATGCCACAGCATTATTGACGTCATCAACTGGATAAAGTGGGTGTTCTTTATCAACTAATTGCGGCCCAACCTTCGCGACCACTTTACCATCTGCTAGCTTCTCAACCTCAGCTACATGGCGATAACGCAAGCCTTTTTCACACGCTTCTTTTACTTGCTCTGCCGAAATGCTATCAATTCCGACTACTTCGACCTCAGACCAGTCTGGTTGTTCACCAAATGCCAAAGCACTTAAAATCATTAATTTTTTGAAGGCGTCCTGTCCGGATATATCATTATATGGATCTGCCTCCGCATAACCTAAATTTTGCGCCTCTTTTAATGCAGTGTCGAACGACCAGCCCTGTGAACGCATTTTCGTTAAAATATAGTTGGATGTCCCATTTAAAACACCCTGAATACGACTAACATCATTGACAAGCAAGATGTTTTTCATCGTTTTAATAACTGGTACACCGCCAGCAGTCGTTGCCTCAAAGCCTACAAAAACACCGTTTGCTTTTGCAAGATCCTGTAGCTCCAAGCCTCGTTTTGCAAACATTACTTTGTTAGCTGTGATGACATGACATTTATGTTCAACAGCGCGCTTTAAATAAGTAAATGCTGGCTCCTCGTTGACGATCGCCTCAAAAACAACCTGCATACCTGGTTCCGCTAAGACTTCATCCATACTAGTTGTCATTAAATGTGCTGTCCCTGGTACACGTTCACGGCTGGCGTCTGTAACTAAAATTTTTGCTACTTCTAGCTCGATTCCTAATTTATTTTTAAGCTCTTCACGCTTTTCGTTTAATATATGGTAAATTCCTTGACCTACCGTTCCAAATCCTAATATAGCTGCCTTTATAGTTGCCATTTCTGTTATTCCCTCCAACTTACATTCCGCAGTTTCATTATATTTCGTCTCAGCTTAATTCGTACAGATTTTGAATTGTTCGCCGACTTTACAAAGCAGGTCAGTTTGCCTTGTTTAACACTTCGTTTTCAGACAGATATTTAGTCATGGTGTTTCACGTTCCCTACAAAAAAATTCTGACTGAAGATACAAAGTTTGTGAAACACACAAATTCAAATAATTCGAAATTCAACTTAAAGAAAATTGTAACGCAAATACATACATTGCACAAGAAAAATCTTTCTAGGATGGACATTTGTTTCCTCTAGAAGTGCAAAGGAAATCGTTTTCATTCCTTTATTATATGATTTTTCACTTGATCTATAATAATTGAACAAATATTGACGACGATTCTTATTAAAGAAATAAAAACCTTTCTTCTATTATATATATGTATGTAAATACATTCATAAAAATTGTTCTTTTGAAATATATCAATAATTTTTTTTCAATTATGCCAGTATATCTTCCAACATCTAATTAAAAAGCTCATTCCCTGTAGCAGCAGAGAATGAGCACAAATTTATGAGGGATAATTAACTAGCTTTGGCTAGCCATTTATAACGATATTGTGTTAGAGCTTGTTGCACCAGTCTTATTTCCTCTAGCGTAAAATTTGGTATTGCATACGTACGTTCAACTAATTGGAACGTTCCGTATTTTAAGTAATACTCTGTCGCAGGTAGAGGAATATGACTTGCTCCATAGCCTTCATAAGCTTCAAAAACTTCTTTTACTGTATAGCCTTCCTCTTTGACATAAACAATTTCCTTAAAAGCTGAATGTCCAAAGATCTCTTGCCATGTACTCTCAACTGATGCAAGTATGTTTTGAATGGACATGTTGTTCACAAACACATGACCTTCATTTAACTCATAAATAAGATAAGATGCAATGTTTTGCGCACTATACACATTTCCCATTTAAAACACTCCTTTATCATCAGTTTTGGTAGATAGGAGTAGCTACTGGCTGAGCAACTACTCCCCTTCATATATTCAAAAGTGGGGGAGCACTTATGAAAACTAAATGTCGAACGCTTTTCTTATTTCCTAGTATAAAGCAAGGAATTAAGTGAGTCAACAATACTTATAAAATTACTAGGTATTATTTTTAAAGAGATTCAGTTACCCTCACCAAATGAGGCAAGCGGATGATGCAGCAACGATTTACGCATTACCAAATGAGGCCTATCGAATGAGAAAATACGTAAACGCTACAACATTAGCCAATGTCTTTTATTTATTAAGCTTCTACTTGTTGTTGTGAAGCTGTTACTTGTTTAATAGCTTGTTCTAAATCTGCAATAATGTCCTCTACTGCCTCTAAACCGATGGATAAGCGAATGAGCGACTCGGTTACGCCAGTTTGGATTAGCTCCTCAGCTGATAGTTGTTGATGTGTAGTAGATGCTGGATGGATAATTAATGATTTAGCATCCCCTACATTTGCTACGTGCGAGAATAATTTCACACTATCGATTAATTTACGCCCTGCTTCACGTCCACCTTTAATACCAAATGTAAGCACTGAACCGAAGCCATTTCTCAAATATTTTTTAGCTAACTCATGGGTAGGGAAATCTTCTAAGCCATTGTAATTTACATATTCCACAGATGGGTGGTTTCGTAAATATTCAGCTACCGCTAATGCATTTTCATTATGTTTAGGAATACGCAAATGAAGCGTTTCTAAACCTTGTAATAAATTAAATGCTGCGTCTGCACTTAATGTTGGTCCAAAGTCGCGTAGTAATTGCACTCGCAGTTTTGTGGCAAATGCAGCCGATGCTGTGTCTATACCATAACGCAAACCGTGATAAGAAGCATCTGGCTCAGTAAAGCCTGGGAAACGTCCACGAGTCCAATCAAACTTCCCTGCATCTACTACAACGCCACCTAAAGTTGTACCGTGGCCGCCAATCCATTTTGTTGCGGAATGAACTACGATATCTGCACCGAAGTCAATTGGTGTAGAGCCATACGGTGAAGCAAATGTGCTATCAATAATTAATGGCAAGCCGTTTTCATGTGCTATATTCGCTACTGCTTCAATGTCTAGCACTTTTAAACTTGGGTTACCGTAAATTTCAGCGAACACCGCTTTTGTTTTATCCGTAATAGCTGATCGGAAATTTTCCGGATTTGTTTCGTCTACAAAAATTGTTTTAATACCGTAGTTTGGTAGTGTGTTGGCCAATAAATTATAAGTACCTCCGTATAAAGAGCTACCTGCAACAATTTCATCCCCTGCCCCAGCAAGATTTAAAATTGAAAATGCAATAGCTGCTGCACCAGATGAAAGTGCTACCGCTGCTGTACCGCCTTCTAATAAAGCGACGCGTTTTTCAAAAACATCTACAGTTGGGTTTGTAATTCTTGTGTAAATATTGCCGGCTTCCTCTAAGGCAAAAAGACGTTGCGCATGAGCAGTGTCTTTAAAAACGAATGCCGTTGAGCGATATACGGGTACTGTACGAGATCCTGTTACCGGGTCTGGCTCTTGGCCACCGTGTAACAGCAATGTTTCTGGTTTAAAATTTGTCATTGTATACCTCCAAATGGTTATTTTTTTTACGATGGTACCGGAGATGAGGAGGATTTTTTCAGTAGAAAACAAAAACCCTCTTCAGCTAAGAAGAGGGTTGCGGTTGCAAGTTTTCCTCCCCTTATCTGCCAGATCCAAGTAAGAATCTGTAGGAATTAGCACCTTAGCAAGTTCGTCACTTACTGGTTGCTGGGCATCATAGGGCCTATCCCTCCGCCGCTCTTGATAAGAGTATGAGATTCAATTTCCATCGTTGTTACAAAGTATAAACATAGACTTTTTCTCTGTCAACACTAAAATTTTATTTTTTCCGAAACTTCTGTCTGCTTTTTTACGTAATACGAACGCATACATTATTTTAGTGTTACATAGCTCATCACTAAAAGTTTCGGGGTGAAATTTGTTAAAATGTACGCCCTTTTTATAAGTTGATTGTAGTGGAGACTGGGCGACTCCTTGGGGATCAGCAATAGAGGAACGAAGGCTAAAACCATCACGTCCTGTGATAACGCCTTCGTGACCAACATCGGTGCTGTTGCTGTCGCTTCGTTGCACTACGCTTTCGCGCAAAAAACATCTGTTGGCCCGAGACCCTGGAGCGCAGCGGATGTTTTCTGTGCGAAAGCGAAGCGACAGCAACAAAAGCGGCTCATCGGACGCCCCCAGGAAGCTCTGCTCTGCGCGAAAGCGAAGCGTCAGCGGCAAATGTTTTATCTGTGCGAAAGCGAAGTGGCAGCAACAAAGCGCCCAGTCGGAACGGAAATCAACCACACATTTTGGTCATGAGCTTATTATTTAGAAAGGAGGACTTTTATGATAAAAGCCGTTATTATTTTTCTTCTTGTTGGTTATTTAATTGGCTGTGTTCACGGCTCTAAAGTTGCTCAATTTTTATCTGGGGTAGATTTAAAAAAGACTGGATATGGCAATGCAGGTGCCTCTAACGCAACACTCTCCCTTGGATGGAAATACGGCGTATTAGTTGCACTTATCGACATCGGTAAAGGCGTTGCCGCTATTATCGGTGCACATGCCTACCTCGCAGATCTAACACAATTAACAGAAATACACGTTTGGCTCTTTACCTATATCGTAGCTACCGGTGTCATTCTTGGTCATAATTTCCCATTTTATATGGGCTTCAACGGTGGCAAAGGTACCGCTTCAATCATAGGAATATTACTTGCGATTGATTGGAAAATCGGCTTATTTGCACTCATTTTATTTGTTATTTTATCTTTCCTGACGAACTATTTAATTATCGGTGTACTTGTATTTTATCTCGTTTTTTGTATAGCCACATATTTATGGATTCCTGGAATATACCCAACGATTATAGCCCTACTTCTTTTTGGTATAGCCATCATTTTGCATATCGAAAATATTAAACGATTGATGCTAGGAACTGAGCCTAAAGTTACTTCAGCATTTAAAAAGAAAAAATAATATATTTTGGATATTATTGTCTTTTCTATGACCGCGTATTTTCTCGTAACTGCCCATTATCGCTATAAATAGAGAGCATTTCACACACTAGTTTTTTTTACAATAAATAGACAAATTACTTTCTTAATAAAGCATTCTACTAGTCGATGTTATAGAAAATACTAGAAAGGGTGAGAAAGTATGTCTACTTCTGAACAAGCAAAACCGAAACGTAATTTGAAGCCACTCTGGATTGCATTAGCATTCGCATCACTAATCGTCATAACTTTTTTACCTAACAGCGGCGATTTACCTATAGCAGGACAACGGGCTTTGGCTATCTTAGCTTTCGCGGTCATCCTTTGGGTTACAGAAGCAGTATCCTATCCCGTTAGCTCTGCCATGATTATTGCTCTCGTCACAATCTTACTAGGCTTAGCTCCGTCACTGGAAGATCCAACGAAAGTGCTAGGAACATCAGATGCATTAAAATTAGCATTAAGCGGATTTAGTAATTCAGCAGTTGCACTAGTAGCCGCAGCTCTTTTCCTAGCGGCAGCCATGCAAATTACCAATTTACATAAACGTCTTGCGCTATGGATCCTTTCACTAGTAGGAACAAAAACGAAAGCCATAGTATTCGGTGCTATTTTAGTATCTATTGCACTTGCATTCTTTGTCCCTTCTGCTACTGCACGTGCAGGCGCAGTTGTGCCAATACTACTCGGAATGGTAGCAGCATTTGGTCTACCACGTGATAGTCGACTTGCTGCTTTACTTGTCATTACCTCTGTACAAGCTGTCTCCATTTGGAATATCGGTATTAAGACGGCAGCAGCTCAAAATATGGTCGCTTTAAATTTCATCAAAGAACAATTTGGTGTTGATATTTCTTGGGGTGCTTGGTTGCTTTACGCTGCCCCCTTCTCAATCATCATGTCAGTGGCTCTATTTTTCATTATGACTACACTAATTAAGCCTGAAACAAGTAATATCGAAGGTGGTAAAGAAGTAATCAAAAAACAGCTTGCGGAACTTGGTCCATTAAAAGCTCCCGAAATTCGATTAATCATCACATCGGTCGTTTTACTATTTTTCTGGGCTACAGAGGGCAAACTCCACCCATTCGATACGACAACCGTCACAATCGTTGCAATCGCCATTTTATTAATGCCAAAAATCGGAGTCTATTCGTGGAAGCAAGTTGAACCTCATATTCCTTGGGGGACAATTATCGTCTTTGCAGTAGGAATTATGCTAGGAACAGTCTTACTTAATACTAAAGGTGCATCTTGGTTATCTGATAAAGTATTCGGTTCACTCGGTTTAGATTCTATGCCAATTCTTGCAACAATTGCGCTTGTCACTTTATTTAATATTCTTATTCATTTAGGCTTTGCGAGTGCAACAAGCCTAGCATCTGCGCTTATACCAGTATTTATCGTTTTAGCCTCAACATTAACGGCTAATGTCGATCAGGTTGGTTTCGTTATCGTGCAACAATTCGTTATTAGCTTTGGCTTCCTCTTACCTATTAGTGCACCGCAAAATATGCTTGCCTATGGTACAGGAGCCTTTACAACAAAGGATTTCTTAAAATCTGGTATTCCATTAACGATTATTGGGTACATCCTAGTTCTTCTATTCTCCGCAACGTATTGGAAATGGATTGGATTATTGTAAGGAGGAAATTTGTAGCCAGGCTTTTCTGTGGGTACCTGTTCACTTCGGTGGCCACCTGAGCGTTTTGTCGGCTTACCTGATCACTTTGTGGATCAACCCGATCACTTAGAGACCTTGTTTGACCCGAGCTTTCCGCGAAATACGTTCTTAACAACTAAAAGCCTTGAAGGAACATATCAACTGTCCTTCAAGGCTTTTTCGATTTATTATTTCGATAAGGCTGGGTTCTTCATCGTACCATTTTTTGCGTAATTCACATGCCATGAGAGCGCTTTTTCTAGAATATGTGGCGTATGATGTCCACCAGTCGCTTCATTAGCATCGTTAAAATACTTCCATAATTGCTCACGATATTCTGGGTGTGCACAGTTATCGATAATGAGCCTAACCCGTTCTTTTGGAGCAAGCCCACGTAGGTCTGCTACTCCTTGCTCTGTTACGATGACGTCTACATCATGCTCTGTATGGTCTACATGCGATACCATTGGAACGATACTAGAAATATTTCCGCCTTTCGCGTAAGATTTCGTGACGAAAATACCTAATCGTGCATTACGCGCAAAGTCTCCAGAGCCGCCGATTCCATTCATCATTTTTGTGCCAGAAACATGTGTAGAATTCACATTCCCGTAAATATCCACTTCTAATGCCGTATTAACAGAAATTAACCCGAGTCGGCGAATAATTTCTGGTTGGTTAGAAATCTCTTGCGGACGTAATACTAGTTTATCTGTATATTTTTCAAAATTACCATAAACTCTATTTCCAACTTCCTCGGAAAGTGTAATAGAAGTAGCAGATGCGAAGTTTACCTTTCCGGCATCAATTAATTCGAATACCGCGTCTTGCAGTACTTCTGAATATACTTCTAAGTTCTCAAACTCGGAATCTTTAAAACCTAATAAAACGGCATTGGCTACTGAGCCTACACCCGACTGAATAGGTCTTAAGCTTGTTGTTAAACGACCCACTTTAATTTCTTCGCGTAGGAAATTTAATAAATGATTAGCCATAATATCCGTTTCTTCATCCGCAGGAACAATCGTTGATGGCGCATCTAAAATATCTGAAATCACAATGCCTTTTACTTTATTTAAATCTAGTGGTATACCAATTTTGCCAAGCCGATCGGATACATTTTGCAATGAAATAGGATCACGTTCCCCCTGTAGTCCTGGTATAAAAATATCATGGACACCCTCTAATTCATCAAGCTGAGCTACGTTCAACTCAATGATTATTTGGTCTGCCTCTTGCACAAAAATCGGAGAGTTACCAACTGAAGTTGTAGGAATTAGTAAGCCGTCTTCTGTAATAGCAGCTGCTTCAATAATCGCAAAATCAATAGGACCAATAATACCTTGACGTACTAACTCCGCATTATGTGATAGATGCGCATCAACAAATGTGATTTCACCACTGTTGATTTTGTTACGAATGCCGGCATCTGCTTGGAAAGGTCCACGTTTACGAATAACGCCAGCTTCCGCTAAGTATTGGTCAACTTCTGGGCCAAGTGATGCACCTGTATATACATCTACCTGGAAGCTCTCTTTTTTAGCTTTTTCCACAAGTGCAAGAGGTACCACTTTAACATCACCAGCGCGTGTAAACCCGCTCATCCCAAGTACCATCCCATCCTTAATCCAAGATGCTGCTTCTTCTGCTGTTACAACCTTGCTCCGTAGCTGTTCATTACGAAGCTTTTTCGCCAACTTTTCTGCCATTCCTTATTCCTCCATCCTACTTTATTTTTTAACTAGATTACTCGGTTTAATCCTCCTGGTATAGTCATCCAATTATTAGAAATCTAACCAAATAAACTGTTCACACATAATTTTAAACTATTTAGAATTTTTAATCTATAACTAACAAAATATTTAATTTTACGAGATATTTTATGCATTCGCAAATTATCTGAAAATAACTTCAATATCGAAAAAATTCGATTTTGAAGAAAAAGCGTGATATGCTCTTGATATATACAAAGAGGAAAAGGAGATTTAATAAATGGTTAAAGAATTATTACGTAACCACTCTTCGGTTCGTATTTATGATGGAAATCCGATTTCAAAGGAAATTATTGAAGAATTAATTGCTACTGCACAAATGGCTGCTACATCACATTTTGTGCAAGCTTATAGTGTTATTTGGGTAACAGATGAGGAGAAAAAAGAAAAACTAGGGTTACTCTCTGGTAATCCTCGTCAATACGAAACTTCTGGCGGTGCCTTTGTCTTCTGTGTTGATTTCAAACGTCTTCAATCGGCAGGCAAATTAGAAGGTGTGGACATTGTCGCTGATTCCGCAGAAAACGTACTTGTTGGAGTAGCCGATGTAGCATTATTCGCGCAAAACTTTGTCGTTGCTGCAGAATCTATGGGATATGGAATTTGTTACATTGGAGGCGTGCGTAATAAGCCTGAAGAAATCAGCGAATTATTCAATCTACCTGACTATGTTTTCCCACTATTCGGCTTAACAATTGGGGTTCCCGCTCGTCGCAATGAAGTAAAACCTCGTTTACCTGTTGCAGCAGTATTACATGAAAATGAATACAATGCAGAAAAATACGAGGCGCTTTTACCAGCTTACAACGACACAATGGAAGCATACTATAATAATCGCTCATCCAATCGAAAAATTGATAACTGGACAAAGCAAATGGCGGATTTTTTAATTGAACAACGCCGTCCTCATATCAAAGATTTCTTAGCGAAAAAGGGTTTTAATTGGAAATAATCTCGTCAACAAGCTATGTGGAGTTCCTATCGCATGATAGTAACTTCACTTTTTTTCTTACAGTTTTCTTTGGCTTCTAAAAGCTACGATAAATCAAAGGGATTAAATCAATGGACTTTTTAAACAAAGAGGAGCGTCAATATGGAAGTAGTATATATTGCAGGTGGATGTTTATGGGGAGTACAAGCTTTTATAAAAACTTTACCTGGAGTTAAGTTTACAGAAGCAGGAAGAGCTAATGGAACAAGCCATACACTTGAGGGTGATTACGATGGATACGCCGAATGTGTAAAAACAGGATTTGATCCGACAGTTGTAACAATCAGGGAATTAATGGGATATTTATTTGAAATCATTGATCCATACAGTTTGAATAAACAAGGACAGGATGTTGGCGAGAAATACAGAACAGGAATATATAGTGAAAAGTCTGAACACTTAAATGAGGCGAAGGCGTTTCTTGGTGAGAGAAATGATCGTGACCTTATAGTCGTTGAAGTATTACCTCTTACAAACTATTTGAGAAGTGCAGAAGAACATCAAGATAGGTTAGCTAGATGTCCAGATGATTATTGTCATATTCCAGAAGAAATATTAAATAGGTATAAGTAAGAGAGATATTAAAAGATGGTATGGGATTTATAGTTTTCAGAAATGCTTTACCATATAATAAAGGGAACAGAACTGTTTAATCATTTTCAACGATCGGGCGAAGATTGTTGAATAAGCGTCTCGGTTCTTCTTAAACTAACGGTGGTGTTAATTAAAGATCATTGAGTTGCACTTGCGGCTCTTTTATCTTTATTGAACTAACGGTGCAGGTTAGTTCAATAGCGTTGTTTAACTTGTGTTCAACAATCGGGCCAGATTGTTGAATAAATAACGTTGGTTTCACATAAAGCAAGATGAACCGTATTACAAATAGTGATAAAGTAAAGAGTAAAAATCCCTCTAGATTATGAAGTTTACATAGGTTAACATAAAAAGAAGGAGACCGTTCATGTTATTTAGACGGTCTCCTTTTGTTTTTCTTAAACTTGTACTTCACTCATCAATGCAAGAGTATTATCTTCTGTATCTTTAAAAAATACCATCCATGTTTCTGTTTGTCCCATTTTAGCTACAACATGTGGTTCGTCGATAAAAGTAACTTCTTTACCTAATATATCTTTAATATTACTTACTTCATAATAAATTACTGAGCTTAAAAGCGCGAATTCCTCTTTTTCTGGAAGTGTTAACATGAGCCGCAATCCATTGCATTCAAAGAATGCCATATTATTAGTGTTGAACAAAAGCGAGAGACCTAATTTCTCTTTATAAAAATCTATTGCTCTATTTAAATTTTTTACAGGTACTCCGATTTGTCCAATTTTTTTGATTGTTTTATTTTCCATAATACTTTTCCCCCTTCAAATTATCAGATTATAAAAAGAATAAATTATTTTATCTAATTTTTCTTATCCAATATCACCTTTTTACGATATTCATTAGGAGATATGCCAACATGTTGCTTAAACATTTTGCTAAAGGATACAGGATTTTGAAATCCGAGTTTAAAGGTAATATCGGTCATATTATTACTTAATTCTGCTAAAAGTTGTTTTGCTTTTATTATTCTAAACTCTGAAATATGCTGATGAGGAGTTTTACCATATATTTGTGTATATGTTCTTAATAAATGATTTGGAGATAGACAAGCAATGCGTGAAATATCATTTAATTTAATGGTTTTGTCATAATAGGCTCTTATATAATCATGAGCTATACATATCCTTCTATATAATTCTTCACGCGTAGAAGTACGTATTGCACTTAAAGATTCAACTTCCTTATACGTATTAAAATGTTCATTCAAAATAGATTGCATTAATTTATGAAATAGTTCTTCATAACCAATAGAATTAATTTCGAGACTAGGTAAAATATGTTTAAAAGCTTCAAGTTGAATAGATAAAGTATTATTTTTATGATAGGTTTTATCAAAAAAGGAAATGGAACTTGTATTCATGAATGGATCGCTGAGAAGATTATCGCTTGTTTCTTTTAATGTTTTAAAGACTTCTGCTGCAAACCCATCTTTAAAGAAAACACAAAAAGATTCCACCTCCTTTGTTTCATCAATTGAAATTGTGTACGAACCTTCATTAAGGAGCAGGTATCTACTATCTTCAACAGCAAACATGCCTTTATTAGTCTTATAATGGGCTTTACCATTAGAAAATGTTTTTATGGACAGTTGGCCAACTCCTTCCCAGTAAAATTGGTCACTTTTTGCATGTAAAACGAAATTGGTAGAATCATTTTTTGACATAATACAATCTCCATAATAGACATCTTTATTTTTTCATAACTTCATTATACATAAAAATGGAATCTAAGTATTACACATATATATTACTAATGAATTTGGTTGGACCATATCTCAAATAATTTATGGAAATAAAGTTATTCAACAATCGGGCGCGATTGTGGAAGAAGCGTCGCTGTTCTTATTAAACTCCCATGAAAGAACTTAATCATCTTTCATTTTCTGTGGTGTAGCGCTGGTTTTTGCGCTACATGGATGGCTAACGGGTGCTTTAGTTGAACAAGAGCTACAAAAAAATAATCAAACATATTTATAAAAACTGTTTACTAAATTACAGGAAAGAAAGTATTTTGATCAATGCGTAGAAGCAAATAACAAAAACAATGACCGGCTCCAGGTATCATTGTGAGAAATTTTGAAAAAATGTTAAAATTTAAAAATAGAATAGGAGGAAAATAAATTGATTACATTAAAACCTATGAACAAAGAAGAGTTCAAACAATATATCAGTTATGCAATTGAAGACTATGCAAAAGACAAGATTGCTTCCGGAAATTGGAGTGAAGATGAAGCGCTTGACTTGTCGAGGGAATCATTTGAACGACTACTACCACAAGATGAGAAGACCGAGAATAATCATTTATTCTCTATCTTTCACAACGATATCCTAGTTGGAATGATTTGGATTTCACAAAAAGCGCCTACAAATCCTAATGAAGGTTTTATATATGATTTTGTGATTTTTGAGCAATATCAAGGGCAGGGGTATGGCAAGAAAGCAATGAGAGAAGCTGAAATTATTGCTAAAGAATTAGGTATGAATAAAATTGGTCTCAACGTTTTTGGTCATAATAAAATTGCACGTGGCTTATATGAAAAAATGGGTTATGAAATTACGAATATAACAATGGCTAAAACAATTTGATAGTGTAATACCAAAATCCAAGTACTCAATTAATTTTGAGCCTGGGCTTTTTTTATATAACGTCTCTTTGCTGTTGGTATTGGAGACACTTCTTCAACTAATGAGGTAGAGTTAACTTACTAAAAAATTGCATACAAAAAAGCCGAGGAATAAATCCTCGACTTTTTTAGGTGCCTAGCGACGTCCTACTCTCACAGGGGGAAGCCCCCAACTACCATCGGCGCTAAAGAGCTTAACTTCCGTGTTCGGTATGGGAACGGGTG
>NZ_JBHJTF010000058.1:0-24061 GCF_042267565.1 Lysinibacillus sp. NPDC056232
AAGCGAAGCGACAGCAACAAATGTTTTAACTGTGCGAAAGCGAAGCGACAGCAACAAATGTTTTAACTGTGCGAAAGCGAAGCGACAGCAACAAATGTTTTAACTGTGCGAAAGCGAAGCGACAGCAACAAATGTTTTCTGTAGCGAAAGCAAAGCGGCAGCTACAAAGCGCCCAATCGGAACGGAAAATCAACTTAATATGACTAAAAAATACCAAATTAGCACTTTATAGTTGTCTAAAAGGAGTATTCATAGCAAAATATAGAATAGAACATGATAAAACTTTTGGGAGGTCTATCAATGAAAACTGAACAACAATATTTCAATGATGCGATTTCAATTCAACAATATATGGATAAAATGACGACATTAAAAGAGGAAAGCTTCCGTATTTATGATGGCTTCGAAGTGCCATTAAACGATGGCTTTATCGAACTACTGAAGAACAATCAATCGAAAATTTTAACAATTACTGAGGACTGGTGCGGGGACGCAATGTTAAACAATCCAATCATTCGCCGAGTTGCAGAGGCAGCAGGATTAGACATGCGCGCAGTACTACGCGATGCTGATACAGATTTGATTGATCGTTATTTAACAAATGGTGGCCGTGCAATTCCGGTTTATATTTTATTAGATGAAGCTGGACAGGTTGTTGGAAAATGGGGACCACGTGCACCAGAATTACAGGAACTAGTAGTAAGTAAACGAGCTACTTTACCTGATAAAGAAGATCCAGCATTTGAAAATGCACAAAAAGCGCTATATGCAGAAATTCGTGAAGAGAATATAACGAATAAATCATATTGGACATTTGTTTACGAGGATTTTAAAAAGCAAGTAACTGCTGCATTGCAATAATTGTAAATCACAAGCGCATGTCAGGAGAATGAGGACATGCCTTGCTTTAGAAGTTCAATGCAACATTTAAAAGTAGAATTTCGTTGAAAGAAATAGAATCTTATGAAGCGAGAAGGTATGTTATGAAACGAGCAAGAATCATTTATAATCCTACATCTGGGCGTGAAGTGTTTAAAAAGCATCTACCAGAAGTATTGGCAAAATTAGAGGTAGCAGGCTATGAGACATCATGTCACGCAACAACTTGTGAAGGCGATGCAACCATTGCTGCAAAAAATGCAGTAGAACGTGGCTTTGATATAATCATTGCAGTTGGTGGAGATGGCACATTAAATGAAGTTGTTTCAGGTGTCAGTCCATTTGAGAACCGACCGAAAGTGGGTCTAATTCCGATGGGCACAACAAATGACTTTGCTCGTGCTGTGCAGATTCCTCGAAATATTGAAGCTGCAGTTGACATTATTATTAAAGGTGAATCGTTGCCGGTTGATGTTGGTTTATTAAATGGGGAACGCTATTTCATCAATATTGCCGCTGGTGGGCGTATTACAGAGTTAACGTATGAAGTGCCAAGTAAAATGAAAACAATGCTAGGACAGCTTGCTTATTACTTAAAAGCAGTAGAAATGATTCCATCGATCAAAGCTTCCCACATGCGTATCGAATATGATGGTGAAGTGTTTGATGGAGATGCCATGATGTTTTTATGTGGCTTAACAAATTCAGTAGGTGGCTTTGAAAAGCTTGCACCTGACGCAAGTATTAATGATGGCTACTTTACGCTATTAGTATTGAAAAAAGTAAGCCTGCCTGAATTTATTCAGCTTGCTGCGATGGCTTTAAGGGGCGAGCATTTGAATGATGATCGTGTAATTTATAAAAAGGCAAGTGTCGTCAAAGTATCTACTGAAGATGAAATTCATTTAAACTTGGATGGTGAATATGGTGGGGACGCGCCTGCAACATTTGAAAACTTAAAGCGCCATATTGAAATTTTTGCTCCACTAGCAGATATTCGTGAAGAAGACCGTATATAACGAACATTAAAACAGGGCTCTCTTCAATTTAGGAGAGGGCCTTGTTAGAGCTTGCTCAATTGAATTTCTGGGATATTAATGGTTTAAACACCATATATATGAATATTACATTCCTTTAATTGGTATTGTGAATGAATTAAGAAAAATGTTTGGCAAATGTGCGTATATTACTTGAACAAAATTTGAAACCTTTATAATAGGCCGAAATTCCGGTCCATTATAAAGGTTTTTTTCGTTGCAATAGTGGAAAATGGGGGTAGAGATAAGGGAAAGGAAGTGTTGCCTTTGTATAAGTCACAGGAAAGAAAGCTCATTTGGCTAAGCTTTGGTGTTGGAATTATCATGCTACTTTCCATACTTGGAAGAATATTTGGAGGTTAGGGGGGCAATGAAATGGTGAATGAATCAGCAGTCTTTTGGAGTAGAGCATTAACGGAGCTAACCTTATCGTTCCATATTATTTATGCAACGATTGGTGTGGGTGTCCCATTAATGATTATGATTGCGCAATGGACTGGGTATAAAAAGAATGATGAGCACTATATTTTAATGGCAAGACGTTGGGCACGAGGTTTTGTCATTACAGTTGCAGTCGGAGTTGTAACAGGGACAGCAATTGGCTTACAGTTGTCTTTACTATGGCCGAATTTTATGCAGCTTGCCGGCCAAACAATTGCATTACCACTTTTTATGGAAACGTTTGCATTTTTCTTTGAAGCCATCTTCCTAGGCATCTACTTATATACTTGGGATCGCTTCGATAGTCAGAAAAAGCATATGCTACTATTAATTCCGGTTGCTGTCGGTGCATCGATGTCAGCTGTGTTTATAACAATTGTCAATGCGTTTATGAATGCGCCACAAGGATTTGACATTGTGGACGGCCAGCTTGTGAATATTCAACCTTTTTTAGCCATGTTTAATCCAGCGATGCCGACAAAGGTAGCGCATGTTCTCGTTACAGCCTACATGACGTCCGCATTTGTGTTAGCATCTATTGCAGGATACCGTCTACTTAGAGGTTCTAAGCATGTATACCATAAAAAATCCTTATACCTACTTATGAAGATTGGTCTGATTTTCTCCATTGCATCAGCGATTATTGGAGACTTTTCAGGTAAATATTTAGCCGAATATCAGCCAGAAAAACTAGCTGCAGCTGAGTGGCATTTTGAAACGGGAGATAAAGCTTCTCTTATCCTATTTGGTGTATTAAATGATGAAGAAGTAAAATATGCTATTAAAGTACCTTATGCTTTGAGCGTTTTAGCACATAATAATCCAAATGCAGAGGTAATTGGCTTAGATCAATTTGCTGAAGAAGATCGACCACCACTATATATCCATTACCTCTTTGATCTCATGGTGTTTATCGGTATGTTCATGGCATTGGTTTCATTGGTTTATGTATGCGGGAAAGCACGTGATTGGCAGTTTATTCATAGACGTTGGTTTAGATGGATTGTTGTTGCAGGTGGACCACTTTCCATTATTGCGATTGAAGCAGGATGGTGGCTTGCCGAAGTGGGACGACAGCCTTGGATCTTATACGGATTAATGCGAACACCAGAAGGGGCCACAACGAGTGACCATGTGGATTTAATGATGCTATTGTTTACCGGCGTATATGCCGTATTAGCAGTAGGCAGTATGGTGGTTTTAATTCGTATGTTCAAAAAGAATCCAATTGAGCGAGAAATAGAAGATCGCCATGCTGATAAAGGCGGTGACATCTTATGACATTAGAGATTTTAGGTATTTCAGTTTTATGGATTTTCCTATTTGGTTATGTCATTGTAGCTTCAATCGATTTTGGTGCAGGCTTTTTTAATGCCTACAGCCTACTCATCGGAAAAAATCATATTTTAACGAATATTATTAAGCGTTATTTATCACCTGTTTGGGAAGTAACCAATGTCTTTTTAGTATTCTTCTTTGTGGGGATTGTTGGATTTTTCCCACAAACAGCTTTCTATTATGGAACGATTTTACTTGTCCCAGTTAGTATTTCGCTAGTGCTCCTTGCAATACGAGGCTCCTACTATGCGTTTGAATCATATGGCGCACGTGGGCATATCGGTTACACGTTGACGTATGGTGTAGCAGGCTTACTCATTCCAGCCTCACTCTCTGTTGTATTCGCGATTGCTGCTGGTGGCTATGTTGATATTGTTGACGGGCAACCTGTCTTGAATTATTGGACGTTGTATACGAGCCCATTTGCTTGGAGTATTGTCGTGTTGAGCATTGCAGCTGTACTTTATATTTCAGCCGTGTTTTTAACTTGGTATGCTCATAAAGCAAAGGATCGAGAAGCCACAAATTTAATGAGAAGATACGCACTTGCTTGGGCGATACCATTAATGGTGAGTGCGCTCGGCATTATGTACGAAATGAAATTCATTAATCCTGAAAGTTACAATAATATGGTTAATTTATGGTGGATGTTTGCCATTTCAGCAGTGTTATTTATTGTTACTGTAATATTGATATGGATGAGGAAAAATTATGGTCTTGCGGTTAGTTTATTGATTGCCCAATTTGCAGTGGCATTCTTCGCATACGGAATCGCTCAATATCCATATTTACTGTATCCGTATTTAACAATTTACGATAGCTTTACAAGTACACAAATGGCGATTGCACTCGTCATTGCGTTTATTTTAGGACTATGTCTACTGATTCCATCACTGTTCTTGTTGTTGAAATTATTCCTCTTTAACAAAAAATATGTGACAGGAAAAGAAGACAATCACGCATAGGAGGGATACAACTATGGCAAGTTTTTTGATTTTTTATGCACCATTTATAGTCGTCATCCTAGGTGTAGTCGCAGCTTTCTGGTGGGCACCTAGAGATTACCATACAGTAAGGAAAGAGGAGAAGAGTCGCGAATAGCGGCTCTTTTTTCTACTCGTGTAAAGGCGATCCGTTTGGGGTGAGAGTGGAGCACATCCTTGGCATACCTGAGCAGTTTGAGAGGAGAGCGGACCACATTCTTGTCTTACCCGAGCAGTTTGGGGAGAGAGCGGATCACATTGTCAGCATACCCGAGCAGTTTGGGGAGAGAGCGGATTACATTCTCGGCATACCCAATCAGTTGGTGGCCAGAGCTGATCTCACTTTCTCAATACATCTGAGCCGTTAATATGAAGCCTTGTTCTTTTTTCATCCGCCACAACATGCTACAATAAAGAGATTGAAATGGAGGATGTACGAATGTCAGCACCCGTGAAAAAAAATGACCGACTAACAGTTTATATAGAAGATTTAACACATGATGGCAATGGCGTCGCAAAGGTCGATGGCTATCCATTATTTATCCAAGGTGCACTTCCTAATGAAACGGCGGAAGTACATGTTGTAAAAACGTTAAAAAATTACGGCTTCGCGAAGGTTGCAGAAATTCTCAAGCCATCGCCAGATCGTGTAGATGCACCTTGTGAATATTTCAAGCAATGTGGCGGCTGCCAATTACAACACCTGTCTTATGAAGGACAGTTAAAATGGAAAGAAAACATGGTGCGTAATGTCATGCAGCGCATTGGTAAAATTGATGCGCCTGTCCTACCTGTGAAGGGTATGGAAGAGCCTTGGCATTACCGTAATAAAGCACAAATACCTTTCTCCTCAAATGAAGCAGGACAAGCAATTGCTGGCTTCTACAAAACGAAGTCTCATAGCATTGTGGATATGGAGCGTTGCTTAATTCAGACTGGGGAAGCGGACGCTATTCTTGCGGGTTTGAAAAAGGAACTAGCGGCAATCGGTGTCCGACCATACAACGAGCTATCGCATGAGGGAATGCTGCGCCACGTAGTTATTCGTAAAGCACGAGCAACTGGTGAAGTTATGGTTGTTGTCGTAACTAAAAAGAAAAAATTCCCGCAAAAAGAAGCGGCTGTTGCGACAATCCAGAAGCTTGTCCCGAATGTAACATCAATTATGCAAAACGTTAACAGCGACAAAACGAACGTTATTTTCGGTGATGAAACCGTGAATCTATGGGGCGAGGACGTTATTATTGATACAATTGGCGATGTTCGCTTTGAAATTTCAGCCCGTTCATTTTATCAAGTAAACCCTGAGCAAACGGAAGTCCTATACAAACAAGCATTAGACTACGCTGACTTACAAGGTGATGAACGAGTTATTGATGCTTACTGTGGTATAGGCACAATTTCATTATTCCTTGCACAACAAGCAAAGGCTGTTATGGGTGTTGAAATTGTACCGCAAGCGATTGAAGATGCAAAACGCAATGCAGAATTAAATGGTTTCACTAATACGTATTTTGAGGCAGGTCCAGCAGAGGAAGTTATTCCACGTTGGTATAAGGAAGGCAAAGAAGCGGATGTTTTAGTAGTCGACCCACCACGCAAAGGCTGCGATGAGGCGCTTCTAAAGACGATTTTAGAGCAACGTCCAAAGCGTGTTGTTTATGTGTCTTGTAATCCAGCTACACTAGCACGTGACCTTCGAATTTTGGAGGATGGGGGCTATCAAACACAGGAGATTCAACCTGTAGATATGTTCCCGCATTCGACGCATGTGGAGGTTGTTACGGAACTAACTCTAAAGGAGCGATCATAATGGACGCAGCAAAAAAATGGCTCTCTATCCCGAAAGATATCAGAGAAATGCTCGTGAAAAACGTATTTTGTGGTAATTGTGGTGTAACGGCAATTGTGAAGTACACGATACAAGAGGGAGAATATGCCCCTGTATTAAAGGGGGAATGCAAGACTTGTGGTAGGAATGTTGCTCGGGTGATTGATTAGTAAATGATAGAACTCTGAAAGGGTGGAGTGAATATTCCATCCTTTTTGTGTAAGTATGGAAGGGTTTTTAGTTGAATCATATGCTTGAATAGAAGAGGTTACTTTTGATATAGATGAAAATTAAAAATTATACACCTCATAATTGGTATCAGAACATTATAATAGGCAGTTCAAGAACGTGGGTTTGATTCAAAGGGGTTATAATTCGATTACTTTATGATAAATTAACCGTTATCTCGGATTGCTTTTTTATGTTTTTGGAATAAAGTGTCCACTATTTGGGGTTCAGTTCAAAAATCTATACCATTTGCTTTTTGTTTATAAACATACCATTCAGGACCGATTTTCGTTAAAATAAACATTGTCGATTTTCAGAAATTATAAATGTATTTGTGTTTGATAATCAGTTCGAGCATGATATAAGTGTAAAAGAAGCGGAACATTTGGCTTTATATTGTTTGACCGAGAGTTTAAAGTTGTATCCATATTGAGAGGAATTGAGTTTGAAATGATAGATAATTTTTGGCGTGATTTACCACGACCATTTTTTGTACTTGCACCAATGGAAGATGTGACAGATGTTGTTTTTCGTCGCGTAGTAAGTGAAGCAGGTCGACCGGATGTATTTTTTACAGAGTTTACAAACTCGGATAGCTATTGTCATCCAGAGGGCATGAAAAGTGTGCGTGGCCGTTTGATTTTCACAGAAGATGAACAGCCAATGGTGGCACATATTTGGGGAGATAATCCCGAATATTTCCGTCAAATGAGTATTGGCATGGCAGAGCTAGGATTTAAAGGCATCGATATTAATATGGGCTGCCCTGTACCGAATGTGGCATCGAGAGGGAAAGGTAGTGGTCTTATTTTGCGTCCAGATGTTGCGGCAGAACTTATTCAAGCAGCAAAAGCGGGCGGACTGCCAGTCAGCGTGAAAACACGACTTGGCTATCACGATGTCAGTGAGTCGGAAGAGTGGCTAACGCATATTTTCAAACAGGATATTGCGAACCTTTCTATTCATTTACGTACAAGAAAGGAAATGAGCCAAGTAGATGCGCATTGGGAGCTAATTCCGGAAATCAAAAAATTACGTGACCGTATCGCACCAAATACGCTACTAACAATCAATGGAGACATTCCTGACCGCCAAACGGGGCTACAGCTTGCTGAACAGTATGGTATTGATGGTGTTATGATCGGGCGAGGTATTTTTAAAAATCCTTTCGCTTTTGAAAAAGAGCCAAAAGAGCATAGCAGTAAAGAGTACCTTGATCTTTTAAGACTGCAGCTTGATCTTCAAGATCAATATGCGGAAGCACTACCACGTTCCATCACAGGGCTTCATCGCTTTTTCAAAGTTTATGTCAAAGGATTCCGTGGAGCTGGTGAATTAAGAAATCAATTGATGAACACGAAATCAACAGATGAAGTGCGTACATTGCTCAATAACTTTGAATCAATATGTTGATTAGATGGATTGTAGATAGCAAAGAGGGGCAAAGAACGCCTCTTTTTTTTGCCTAATTTAGTTTTGTAAAGTACCTGATTGTTTTATGGGAAATAAAATCTTACCATTTCAATTGACATATCGGAAATTATCGATATAATTTGGTTTATGGATCCAATTGAAGTGTTTAAGGCGTTGTCTAACGAGTCGAGGTTACAAATTTTACAATGGTTCAAAGAGCCTGAAAAATATTTTGCGCCCCATGAAGGGATTGATATGAGAAAAATCGGGGTTTGTGTTTGTCAAGTCCAAGAGAGGCTGAATATGACACAGTCAACAGCTTCCCAATATTTGTCCATCCTCCAACGAGCCGGTCTAATCAAAATGGAGCGGATAGGAAAATATACGTATTACAAAAGGGATGAAGACAAAATACAAGAAATTGCAGATTTTTTCAAATGTGAACTATAATTTAGACTGAATACTTGAAATGTATTCAGTTTTTATTTCATATAACATATCTACAAATTGCGATATGTAAATAGAATTTATTTGTAAACTATAATCTAGACTGGATACCTGTAACATAGTCAATTTTATCCTATAACACATCGATATATGAAAGGAGTTAGTGAAAAATGAAGATTGGAATTATTGGAGCGGGTCGCATGGCTCAGGCTGTAGGGTGGTTGGCACTAAAGGCTGGTCATCAAGTTATGATGAGTAATTCAAGAGGGCCTGAGAGTATCCTTGACCTACGTGAGACACTTGGTTGCGAAATCGGTAGTATCGATGAGGCTGCAGCGTTCGGTGAAGTGATTTTTGCTGCCATCCCGCTTCAGGCTAATTATGCCATCCCAGTGGAGCCTCTTATTGGTAAGATTGTGCTCAACCCGCAAAATTACTTCCCGCACTTTGGGCGCATTCCAGTGTTGGAGAGAGGAGAAATAATGACAGCCGAGCTACTAGCACGAAACTTACCGCAGTCGCGTATAGTCAAAGTGCTGAACTCGATCTTGGTGGAGGAGGTAGTGCCAGATGCACGACCTGCCGGTGCTCCAGATCGCCGCGCCCTTCCAATCGCGGGTGACGATAAAGATGCTAAGGAGATAGTAGTTAAGCTCTTGGATCAGATAGGCTATGACACGGTCGATGCTGGACCTCTCGCTGAGGGCTGGCGTTTTGAGCGACGGAAGCCTGTTTATTGTGTACCGTTAGACAAAAGTATGCTGGAACAAATGCTGTCTACTACGACTCGTGATGCGGTAATGCCTGAAGGACATTGGCGTTATCATCGCGGAATTCGTGGCTAGTTGTGCCGCGGATTCAAAATGTAATAGTTGCACGTACCGACATGTAGGTCAATCGTTGCCAATAAAGGTCACTAGCAGTGGTTCACGGCTAAGGGAAAGGTTTCCTATAGCTTAAACGGCAGTTCAGTTTTAATTATCAAATCGATATATTGGGATATGTTGATTTGTAAAATAACATTAATATAATATGAAATTGAAGAAGAGGAGCAAATCTTGATGACAAGCACATGGAAAATTTACTTATTGGCACTCGTCAGTTTTTTAGTCGGCACATCCGAGTATGTAATTTCGGGTATCTTAGATCAAATCTCGGATACCTTAGGCATTTCCGTTACTTCAGCCGGGCAACTTGTTACGATTTTTTCTTTAGTTTATGCAATCTGCACGCCTGTGCTTATGGCGCTGACAGCAAAAATGGAAAGGCAAAAGTTGCTGGTTTTAGCAATGGGCATCTTCGCTTTAGGCAATGGTTTATCTTTTGTCCTACCGGGATATGAGCTGTTTGTTTTAGCTCGTGTAGTAATGGCTTTAGGTGCGGGAATGGTTGTTGTAACCGCCCTAGATATTGCCGCCAAAATCGCCGCCCCAAGTAAACAAGCAAGCGCCATTGCCACTGTAGTTATGGGCTTTACAGCTTCATTAATTATAGGTGTTCCTCTTGGAAGAATTGTAGCAGTCGAATTCGGATGGAAATCTGTGTTTGGTTTCCTAGCACTGGCAGGATTATTAGCGATGGTTGTTCTCTACATGGCCATACCTAAAGTAAAAGGAGATAAACCCGTTCCATTGTCTAAGCAACTGGCTTTTTTAAAAAATGGAAGAGTAACGCTAGGGCTTGCTATTACCTTTTTTTGGCTGGGTGGATACTCGATAGCCTATACTTATATTTTACCTTATCTACTTAATGTCGCCGGCTTAAATGAGGATTTGCTAAGATTAGCCTTATTGACGTTTGGCATCGCTAGCTTAGTCGGATCGAAATTTGGCGGATTTAGCACGGATAAATGGGGCGTTTTTCCGACATTGACGGGAGGATTGTTCCTGCATGTAGTAGCTCTTATCTTCCTGTCCATTGCAGTTTCCTTCACTGATTCGTGGTTACTTATTTTAGGCTTACTGATTTTATGGTCATTTGCAGCTTGGTCAACTGGTCCGACACAGCAATTTAATCTAGTTCAGATTGAACCGAACTTTTCGGGCATCATGTTAAGTCTTAACCAATCAATGATGCAATTGTCAATGGCGGCTGGAGCCGGTATAGGAGGCATCATTGTCAATCAAGTGTCTGTATCATCGATTACTTGGTTCGGCATGATTGGCGTCATCCTTGCGATGATTATAGCGTTTATATTGAAGTCGCGGATGAATGAAGGAAACTTAAATTAAATCAAAAGTTGATATGACGGTCATTATGATCTACATAGCCTCCCTAAATAATAAAAGCATGAAAGAACGAATTCCAATTAAAAAAGGGATTCGTTCTTTTTGAAATTTATTATTATAATAAACCTTTTGAACGTTTTTCAGCCATTTCTACGAGGCGTTTTGTAATTTCTCCTCCGACTGAACCGTTTGCACGAGAAGAGGCTTCTGGCCCTAATTGTACATTGAATTCTTGTGCGATTTCATATTTCAATTGATCAACAGCTTCATGTACACCAGGAACTAGAAGCTTATTTGAACTACGATTAGCCATTTTTCTCACCTCCTTGTGATTAGAATGGTCGAGAGTTGGCTAATCATACATGTAAAAAAGTAAAATGCGCATTCTAAATACTATAGTAAAGTAACTTTTGGAAAGCTAGCTAAAATTGTGAATGTCTCTGCTATAATAAAGTAATGCTTCAATCTTGAAGATACGATTGTTAGAAGCGCTTTACAGTTAAAATGGAGGTTTTTTAAATGACGAACAATGATATTTTAATTCGTTTAAGATATGCATTAGATATCAAAAATAAAGATATGGTTGAAATTTTTAAGCTAGGAGGCATGGACTTTACGAAGGAAGAAGTATTGAACATGCTTATTAAAGTTAATGATGAGGAAGAAGCACCAGAAGAATACATCAAATGTAATAATAAAATGGTAGAGGCTTTTTTAAATGGATTTATTACATTTAAACGAGGTCCGCAAAAGTCTAAGTCTGGTCAGCCAGAAGGACCACCACCTGTTTCAGGAAAAGAAAGCCCTAATAATATGCTATTAAAGAAAGTGAAGATAGCGTTAGCCTTAACGAGTGAAGAGATGCTTGATATTTTATATGATGGTGGCGTTAACGTTTCGAAAGGTGAATTAGGTGCCATTTTAAGAAATCCAAGTCATCGTAACTATAAAGAATGTGGAGATCGCTTTGTGAGGAATTTTTTAAGAGGGCTAACATATAAATATAGAGAATAAAACGGCTCGATACTAAACATATTCTTGATTAAAAAGAGGCGTGAAGCCTGAAGCGCTGTATTAACGTTAGTCAAGTGGGAATTTTAGTAAATAGCCAATAAATTAATCATAAACAAAGCAGCTGCAATTTTGTAGCTGCTTTGTTTATGATGGTTTTTACGTAAATATCTATAATGAGGTTAAAATTTTCTGTAAAAAGCACATTTTTCTTAGTTGAATGTAGTTGACAATTTGTGACGGAATTGTGTACACTGAGATTGACATAAAGTTGTCACAAAGATGGAAAATAAATGTTCACGAACAGAGGGGTGCTTTTATGTTTAGTTTAAAAATTTTATTAGTTGCTATCGCATGTGTTACTATCCCACTTGTTGTTGCTGCAATTATGATAGACATTTTTTATGCAGAAAAGAAACAAGTTCGTTTTTCATTACGCCGTACATCGATGTGGTATGTGAGTATGTTTGCTGTATCATTTATACCGGCAGTTTTAGTCATGACACTAAACGGATAAGTATTTTTAATAGGAATAATCATTTAGGGGTAATTGATTATTTTAAATTATAGTAGCAGCTACAATATTACGTTGTAGCTGCTTTTAACTTTTTTCAGCAGAAGTCAGCCACGTCCTGTGACGCAATTATGTCGAGGCATAATTGATTTGCTCTGAAGAGAATTGTGGATGCACCGAGAAAATTATGTAATATTATTCATTTCATACTTATAGTAAAATAGTGAAAATGTGTGTATTTTTAACTAGTGACATTGACTACTTTTACCCATTGTGTTAATTTGAGGAGGAAAAAGATAGGCAAATTTGCCGAAAGGTAGAGACGCAAAGTTACAGGTCTAAGGTATTAAATACTATGATGGCTGAGCTGCGAAGGAGTACTAGTTAAGTACATATAGTGCTAGTTATATTCTTTGATGCCTATTTCTTTAGAAATAGGTTATTTTTTTGTCAAAAACACAATAAAAGGGGGAAATAATAATCATGAGGTTGTTAAAAAATGTTTCATTAAAAAACAAACTTTTACTAACGGTTTCTATAATTGTTTTACTTTTAATTGCTATTATTACTACGCAAAGTATTAGAGAATTAAACAATCGAATGTCTGTTGATTTAGAACAAGAGTTGAAAAGTGTTGGTTTATTGACAGCTATGAATCTTGATAGTGATGATATTAAAGATTTATTGTCTGAAAAGGGAGAAACGAATGCTGACTTTAAGAAAATTCAAAAGCAACTCGATAAGATTCAAGAAGAACAAGGAATTATGAGTTGGAGCTATATTTGGGATGTGAAGGATGCAGATGGCGTTACCCCAATAGGCTATACCTCTAATTTGAACGAAGTATATGAAGCGGGTGAGATCTTTACTGATTTAGCAGATGAACATGTAAAAACAGCTAAATTGGCCATTAAAAATAATAGCACTGAGGTAACTGATATTTTCCAAGATCCTTATGGTTCATGGCGAACTGTATTTAGCCCTATTAAAGATGACAATGGCAAGCTCATTGCATTATTAGGTATTGATTATTCTGCGGATTATATAAATACCATCATTAAAACAAGTGTCATAAAACAAATTGTTCTAGCTGTGATCGGAATTTTAATTTTATTAGTTTTACTTTACATAATTATTGATCGTCTATTAAAACCGCTTAAGAAAGTAGTAAATGCTGCAAATCAAGTAGCAAATGGGGAATTAGTAAATGTAGATTTAGAAATAACGAAGGACGAAATCGGAAATTTATCTGAATCGATTAATACGATGGTTTCGAATCTACAACATATCATTTTAAATATTAGAAGTACATCTGATAACGTTTCTTCTTCTGCTAATCAGCTAACTGTGAATGCAGCAGAGACATATAACAGCGCAACAAATATTGCTCAAGACATGGGACAAATCACGCAAAACGCTGAGGTCTCAATGGTTATGACTGAGGAAACAGCTGCTGCTATGGAGGAAACAGCGACGGGCATCCAGCAAATTGCTGATTCGGCTAATACAGCTGCTGAATCATCTATTTCCTCTTCTCAAGCTTCAGAACGTGGAAATCATGTTGTTCAACAAGTCATTGCACAAATGGAGTTGATCAATGATTCTGTTGAACAAATAGGGACAACAATAAACGGTTTACATATCAATACGAAAAAAATTAGCGATATTGTAAGTCTTATTACAGCAATAGCAGATCAAACAAACCTACTAGCATTGAATGCGGCAATCGAAGCTGCTAGGGCAGGAGAGCATGGGAAAGGCTTCGCGGTTGTCGCTGACGAGGTTAGACGATTAGCGGAGCAATCATCACAATCTGCAACGGAAATATACAATTTAATTAGTACAATTCAAGCTGATTCAAACGCTTCTATTACTGTTATGGAAAAAGGAAAAGAAGATGTAAAGGCAGGTATGGCATTTACAAATGAAGTAGGGGAAATCTTTAAAGAAATTCTCACGTCATCAGAAGAAGTTGCAAGTCAGATTCGCGAAATTTCGGCTGCGTCTCAACAAATTTCTGCTTCTTCGGAGGAAGTCGCAGCTTCTGTCAATAATATTAAGCATTCTGCGGAGCAGTCATCTGAATTCTCGTCGAATGTATCAAACGCAACGCAAGAACAATTGACGACCATGCAAGAGGTGAAAGAGGCATCTTCTTCATTAGGAAAAACAGCAGAAGAATTGCAGGTACTTGTAACAAAATTCAAATTGGAGAATGATCAATAATGGAAATTAATTTTAAAGGAAAAAATGTACTAATTACAGGTTCCAGTAAAGGAATCGGCAAAGCCATTGCTTTAGGCTTTGCTGAGCAAGGAGCCAATGTATGTATCAATTATATTGGTGATGATCACGAGGCAGAAGAGGTTCGTGCACAAGCGGAAAAGTTTGGTGTACAGGCTATGAAATTTAATGCAGATGTATCGGATTCTCAGCAAGTTCAAGCTATGTATCAATCTATGGACAAACAGTTAGGCGCTATTGATATTCTTGTCAATAACGCTGGATTTGCACAGGCTTCAAGCATAACGGATTTAACAGATGAGCAATGGGATAAAATGATTAAAGTTCATTTATACGGTTGCTTCTACAATTGCCGAGAAGCAGCAAAAAGAATGAAAGAACGAAACAAAGGAAAAATTATTAATATTTCTTCTGATATTGGTAGTTTAGGTTGTGAGGAATTTACGCATTATTCTGCTGCAAAGGGTGGTATCAATGCATTTACGAAGGCTTTGGCACGAGAGTTAGCGCCTACGATACTAGTCAACGCAGTAGCTCCTAGTGGAACTTTTACAGACATCCTAAAGGAATTTGGCGAAAATTATGTAGAGGAAGAGTCTGCTAAATACCCGTTAAAACGATTAGCTCAACCAGAAGAAATCGCAAAGACTGTGTTGTTTTTAGCTTCAGAAAATGCGGATTTCTATACGGGACAAATATTAACACCTAATGGTGGAGTCGTTATGAACGGATAATGTGGGAAACTAAGGAGCACTACTATGTTAAATATAATCATCTTTAGCTTATACTTAATTTTTATTTATTACATTGGATATAAAGGATATAAACGCGTAAATACTGCGGAGGATTTAATTGTTGCTGGTTGGAGTATGCCTTTATCTGTTGTAACAGGAAGTCTAGTGGCGGCCTTATTAGCGGCCCCATTCTTCTTTGCAGCAGTTGGCTCAGGTTACACAAGTGGCGGCTTTGAAGGTTCAGCAACAATGGGCGGTTTAGGGACTTGTATGATTCTTGGAGCACTCATTTGGACGAAGCCTTTACGTAGATTAAAAGGCTGGACATTAGCAGACTACTATGGATTAAGATATGGCAGTAAAAAGCTAGGTGCTTATACAGGTGTCGTAATGGCGATTGCCTTCGGTGTCTTTAATGCAGCGGCGTTAACAGTTGGAGGCACGTATATCATTCAGCAGCTGTTGCAAATTGATTTCGTTCCAGCGGCAATACTCTTTGTATCATTAACAGCCCTATATTCTGTTATTGGTGGCTTATGGGCTGTAGCCTATACGGAAATTGTTCAGGGGGCACTTGCAGTAGCGGGTATAGTAGGGATTACAATTTTTATCTTATTCTATTACCCTGATGTAACATTTAACCCGGAATGGTGGAATATTAGTGAACTCTTCAATAAGGCTGGAGCAGAATTTTGGACACTGTATCTTGTGTTAGCACTTGGTGATATTCCGGCGGTGGATTTAGGACAAAGGGTAGCAGCGGCAAAAAGTCCAAAAGTAGCACAGCGCAGTATGATTATAGCTGGGACAATTATTATCGCGATCAGCTGGATTCCTGGTATGTTAGGAGAAGCGTTCAAAACGATTTATCCTAATAGTACAAATCCAGAGACGTTAATGCTTGCCTTTGCTCAAGGATATTTCCCTCCATTATTAGCAGCCATCTTTTTAACAGCAATGGCAGCGATGGGAATGTCTACTGTAGCCGCGTGTTATGTTGCGACTTCAGGAATTATCACAAAAAACATTTATTTAGACTTTATTAATCGTAACCCAGATCCTAAAAAACTATTAAGATTTTCAAGACTTATTATTATTTTAAGCGCTTTGCTAGGCTTAGTTTTAGCGGTCAGCTTCCAGAAAGTAATTGATTTAGCATATTTGGCATGGGATATTGTCTTCGTGACGATTTTCTGGCCAATCGTTTTAGGACCGTTTTGGAAGCGAGTAAGTACACCTGCCGTGTGGACAAGTATATCTGTCGGGCTAGTCTATTACATTATTACATCTTTAACTTATGTACCGAGTCTTCATATCCAATCAGAAGGATTTTTAGGTTTATTAAATGAACTGTGGCAGGCACCAGTTTTCTCAGGAGTTGTGATCACAGGTATAACAATTGTTATCGTTAGTTTGCTTATTCCACCTTCGCAACATGTTCTTGAGATGCATAAGATTGAAAAAGATAAGACTTTAGATGATGTTGGTGGTAAAGAGGAATTAATGGATCATTCAAATTGATGATTATTTATAAATGAAAATTCGGGAACATGAGGGCATTGATTTTTAATGCCCTCGTGTTTTTTTATGTAGAAAACAACACTCAAAAATGGCATTTTTAGCTTGTTTTAGCAAAAAAATAAAGTACTTTGGTAATAGAGACATTTTACCAGGATAATGTTGTAAAATTTATTATTACCAAAATATAAAAGTAAGTATTCGCATAGAAAATAAAGGAGTTCAACAATGAGAAGTAGCTTAAAAATTAAAATGTTAATGGTATTTTCTATTTTACTTGTTATCTCGTGTTTGCTGATTAGCTTTTTTATTTATCGTTCGTCATTGGAGCTGGTAAAAGAGACAGTCGGTGAGCAAAACTTAAATATGATTGATCAGGCAATCTCAAAGATAGATGTTAAAGGCTATCAAAGATTAGAAATTGGTGCAAAAAAAGATAACTATTATTATGAATTACAAAAAGAATTAAGCTCTGTTAAAGAGCTTCATAAAGTATCTAGTTTATATTCGATGACTCGGATAAAAAATGGTGAAGGATATGACTACTATTATATGGTGGATAGTGTTCCGAATGAGGATTCAACGATTGGCGATAAAGAGGAATCACCAGAATCGTATCCTAAAATGAAGCAAGTATTTGAAACAGGGCAAACACAATTTCAGCTATCAAATGATTCACAATACGGAGCGGTGCTTGCCATCTACGCGCCAATAAAAAATGAGGCAGGCGAAGTTGTAGGGTTAATAGGGGCAGATTTAGATGCCACAGAAGTTTATGCGGACATGAATGCTAATCAAATGAAAATTATATTGATTACGTTAATTATATTAATAGTAGGAATCTGCATTGTTTATTTCTTTACAGATTATTTAACGAAGCCACTAAGAAAATTAACATCACAAGTAAAACAAGTTGGCAATGGTGATTTAACCGTAAAAATAGAAACAGATCGAAAAGATGAAATTGGCGTTTTAACAAATACATTTCAACAAATGGTGTTGGACTTGCAAAATATTATCATTGGAATCAATTCTAGCTCTAAGCAGTTAATCGATACGACTACCGGAGTGGCAAATAGTAGTGAAAAGGCAAATGAAGCAATTAGTGATATTTCGGCCTCTATCCAGGAAGTGTCGGCTGGCGCGCATGCACAGTATAAAAGCTCAGAAGAAAGCTCTGCTACATTAGAGCAAATGTCGGAGGGCATTCAACAAATTGCCGAAGCTTCTTTAAATGTATCTCAATTATCATCTATCAGCTTACAAAATATAGAGCTTGGAAATGGAAACATTGAAAAAGTGATTCATCAAATGAATATTATTAATGAATCCGTGCAGTTATCCGCAAATGCCATTAAAAAATTAGAGAGTCAATCAAATGAAGTATCACTTATTATCAATATGATTCGTGATATTGCTTCACAAACGAATCTACTTGCATTAAATGCTGCGATAGAAGCGGCTAGAGCGGGTGACTCTGGAAAGGGCTTTGCCGTAGTTGCTGAAGAAGTAAGGAAGCTTGCGGAGCAATCAGAAAAATCGGCGAATAGCATATCAAACTTGATTTCTAAAATAAATGAGGATACAAGCTTAACGGTGCAAACGATGAATGTTGTCACTGAAAATGTAGAAGACGGTTTACAAGCTGTTGAAGATGCCGGAAAATCATTCGAAAGTATTCTCCAATCTATTCAGGGCGTAGTATCTCATACAAAACAAGTTTCTGTAACCTCAGAAGAAATGTCTGCATTTTCTGAGGAGATTACAGCAGGAGTTATGGAAACAACAATGCTTGCGAATAAGGCTACAAAGGCAACAGAAAGTGTTGTAGAGCGTACGATGGAACAAGAAAGCTACAATCAAGATATCCTCCATTCTATTTTAAAACTGAACAAAATGGCAGAAGATCTTGAAAAATCCGTTTCAAAGTTTGATGTAGATGTTAGAAATGCAGATAGTTCCCATAGAAATTAAGAATGAAAAGATTATCGTTAGAATAGAATTTCTATTAACATGGATGAAATAATCCTATCGATTATCTTTTTAAGGGTGGGAACTAGATGAAAACCTTTTTTCTTTTATTTCTGGGGATGATCTATGTATTACTAGCAAATTCAGTTGAAACGGCTATATTTAGTAAGATCTATTGGTTAATTGGTTTAGGGCTAGTAATAGTAGGAATTATTCGGTATGTAAAAGAACGATATATCTATATCAATGAATTAAATGAAATGAAAGAAGCGAGTGAGGAGGAGCTTATGGCTATCCCTCATACACAGTGCATCATCTCAAATGATTGTTTAAGTGCTTTATTACTAAATGAACCTACAAATACACTTTTCCTCGTAAGTAGAGAAGATTTAGATCAAAATTTGATAAAAAAAGAAATTCCATTCAATAAAATATATGAAGTAGCTATAGTAGAGGACGACATGTATATTGCTAGGACGAGCAATAACTTCATAAGTGGTTCATTACTTGGTGAAGATTTGGATATAGAAGAAGAGGAATTAGATGAAGAGGACCCTGAATATAACACTGTGTCTCAATTGACGTTGCAAATTGTTGCTGATCACTTATCGGACCCTATTCTAGAATATGTTTTTATGGATAACAGTGAGCCTCTATCAAGAGAAGAGGATGAGTATCAAGAAGCGCTGGATTTATGTGAGGAGTGGTTTCAGAAGATCAGTGTGATTATTAAACGTTATGAGCTGGAAAGGGTACCAATTAGGCATCAGTAATACTATTTAAGGGGAAAAAAGCTATCTCGAGCGTAATGTCGAGATAGCTTTTTTAGCTTCTAGGATAATCTAGAGTGATGTTCAGGTATCATCTCAAAGTGCTCGGGTGAGCGAAAGAAGTGATCCGTTCTCGTCTCGAAGTGCTCGGGTGAGCCAGAGAAGTGATCCGTTATCGCCCCAAAGTGCTCGGGGTACCAAAGAAATCTCCGTTAGAGACCCAAAACGTTCACGTTCTCCAAATTAAAGGGTATTATGAATCCGTACTTTAAATTTTAAATTGCTGTAATTGGCTATTTAGCTCTTCAGCCATATCAGCGAGATGATTTGCACCCCTTGAAATTTCCTCCATAGTAGCAGCTGTTTCCTCTACAGTTGCTGTTGTTTGTTCTACACCAGCTGCAGACTCTTGAGAAATAGAAGCCATTTCATCGATGGAGACATTGATGGATTCGGAATTTTGAGCAACTTTATTTAAATTGCCTGAAATGGTATTTATGTTAAGAATCATGTCCTCAACGGCTTCCGAAATTTGTTCAAATGTTTCATTTGTTTGATCTAGTTGTACAGTTCCTCTTTTTACTTCCTCATAGCCAGATTGTAGAGCGGTTGTTACATTACCAGTTTCACCTTGTATACGGTTGACGATTGTAGAAATATCAGTGACAGAGAACTGTACTTGTTCTGCAAGCTTTCGAACTTCATCGGCTACAACTGCAAAACCTTTACCGTGCTCACCTGCCCGAGCTGCTTCGATGGCAGCGTTTAAGGCCAGTAAATTTGTTTGATTTGAAATATCGTCTATGACTGAAACAAGTTTGGAAATTTCAGCAGACTGTGCATTTAAGCCTTCCACTTTTTTCACTGAATCTAAAACAATTTCATTAATGGTTGCCATTTGTTGTGTTGATTGTACCATTAAGCCTTTACCTGTAGTCGTTAGTTCTTGTACATGATTTGAATGCGCTGTTAATTCAATGCCTTCCTGTGTTGTTTCATGAATACTTCGTTGGAAAGAAGTCATTGTTTCGGCTAAATCACCTGCTGTAGATGCTTGTGATTCAGTGCCAGAAGCTAGCTCCTGCATAGTTACGGTAATTTGTTCTGTACCTGATTGTACTTCATTAGAAGATTGGGCAAGCTCTTCGCTACTAGCTACTACTGTTTCGGAAACAGCATGAATTGAGCTTATCATTTGCTTTAATTTTTCACTCATATTATTTGCGGAAAGCTTTAATTGACCAACCTCATCACGGTGAATTATTGGAAGTGGTTCATGTTGCAAGTTACCATCCGCTAATTCGCTCATACGCTTTGAGACAATCGTAATAGGTTTAGAAATTTTGTTAGACGTGACCATAGCAATAATAATTCCTGCAATTGCTAATCCAATACTAAAAATAAGTCCAATCGTTTTATTGTTTTGGCTTGTAGATACTACTGTATCTCCTATTTTAATAATTTCATCTGCGCGTTTATTTGCTAAATTTTCATAACCAGTACGAACTTCCGTTACCACATTATTCATAGCCATTAAATTTTTTAATGCTAATTCTTTATCGCCTTTTTTATAGACATCGAATACCTCGGTATTGACACGATTGCTCCACTCGGTTCCCTTTGCTGCTAGCTTTTCACGCTTAGGATTTTTTTCGTGTTTATTCAAGAGGTCAATGCTTTCCTCAGCAATTTGACGATATTTATTAAATGTTTCTATGTATTTTTCATTTCCTGTCGTTACATAGATTAAAGCTGCATTGAGACGAACACTCATAGACATTGCTAATTTTTCACTTGCATTTAAGTCAACTAAATCTAAATTCACTAAACTTTCAGCTTGTTTTTCCATCTTATTATTGGAAATGTAAGTATAGGCATTAAAACAAGCAACTAATACTAATAAAAGAAGAAATGCACTTAATATTCGGGCTTTAAGTGTTTTAAATTGAAAAATTCCGTTCATCTTTTTCCATCCTTTGCTAATTTGATTTTAACTATAAATTGCTATAGTGCAATTATTATTCAATACCTTAATTTAAATATAAATAAACCTCTTTTAGTGAAAAAATAATAATATTTTTTAGTACAATAACATTTTGATGAGGTAAATAGTTAATATGTGTCTTTAGTAATAAATTGCCAACCAATCGACTTTTATAATATCCCTCCCTTTATTATCCATATTTTAGCTTGAATGGTATAATATATTTTGTGTTCAATTGTTTAAAAACAATATAATTATAGGAGGAAGATGGTATGAACAAATGGTTCAAAATATTGGGCTTCGTGCTATTTGTGAGCTTTATTGGCAATACTTCAGCAAATGCGGCTTCTTCTACGTCTCTTTTTGTCAACGGTCAAGCTGAGTATGACTTTATTACGGTTGAAGGACGAACAATGGTTAAATTAAGGTCTCTGAGCGACCCGTCATGGCCTGTGCTCGCTTATGATCCTAAGACCGGTGTCGTCACGATTCAAAATAAAGATAAGAGTAAGAAAGTGCAGCTTGTGGCGGGAAGAAAAACAGCAACAGTTAATGGGAAAACGATAAAATTAGACGCTGCAGTAGTAAACAAAAACGGTAGCACTTATGTGCCGATTCGTTTCATTAGCGAGACACTTGGCGGTTATGTCTATTACAATAACAAAGATAAACGGGTTATTGTCCGTACACCTGCGGGTCAGGAAGAATACGAGACACTGATGCACGGGGATCTCACGAAGGCGCGTCATATTGCGCTCGGACTAGAAAAACTCACAGAGGAAGCGCCACCTCTTCATGCTGGAGAAGGGTATAATTACTTCTATTACACGTTTCCAGAAGGAGAAGCATTGCGTTTCACGCTGGATCTCGCCGGCTATAGCGATGCTTATTATGAAGTGAATAATGAAGGTCTGGCAGTCATTAAATGGCAGAAGGATGATGTGGCTGAACGAGAGTGGGGAGCGAAACCAACCTTTAAAAGCTATGTTTATTTCTTGGACGAGTATATGCGTGGCTTATTCACTTATGGAATTGTAGACGCTCAAGGTAAAGTTACGGAGCTGGGAAAATTCCCTCAGGAAAATAGCAACAAGCTAGTTCTAAAAATTGAAGGGGAGAAACGGACAGATCAGAGGTAGAAAGCTTGTGGTAGATTAGCGATTGAGCTCGGCTAAAAAAACATAGAAGCTTTAGAAATTACCGGATATATGTAGCAAAAAAGAAGGATGGATAAAAATTATCTATCCTTCTTTTTTGTGTGCAACATTTAATTACTGTTTTGCTTTGCTTTTTTTGCTTGTCGTTCCCATTGCAATAAAGAAGGATATGGATCAAATGCCCATTCTGTACGTCCATTGAACTTATATATACCGTAGTGAAGATGAGGCGGGAATTTTCCGGACGTCCCTTCTTTACCGTAGCCAGAGCTACCAACATAACCGAGAACAGTTCCAGGTTCGACAAGGTCCCCTACTTTAATCTTTTTATTATAACTACCAAGATGGGCATAATAATGATATGAATTATGATTATCTCGAATTCCTATGCGCCAACCACCAAATTGGTTCCAGCCCTTTATTTCCACTACTCCATAAGAGGTAGAAACCACTGGAGTACTATAGCTAGCGAAAATATCTGTTCCTTCATGAATACGGCGTCCACCCCAGCCCCTATTGGCACCCCATGTACTCCGATAGCTGTAATCGTAATTAGTAGGGATTGGGAATGTATGGGCATCGAGCTCAGTTGTTTTGAAATGACTATACATTTTGGAAATGGTGAAGATTTGATTTACGGCCTGTTCACTTCCGTAATATTCCCATAAAGCTAATTTAAAGTCCTCATCAGTTGTTCCAAATTTACTTAAAAAAGTAGCCATGGAGAATATGATATCGACATCATCCTTAGGACTAGCAACTCCATCACCATTGCCATCTAGCCCCATTCCGCCAAAGTAACTAATTGTGTCTGGGCGAGTATCATCTCTTACAGGATTTAAAGCACCTGACCAATATTCATCAGAAAATTGAATGGCAATGATACCATCCCGTTTCGGAATATCTTTACGAACTGATTGCAAATTGCGTTCATATTGGTCAATGGCTGCTAAGAAATGCCACGGAATGAGTAATTCGTCAAATTGTACGTAATAGGCCATACGTTGCTGTACAATTTCTTCTTGGGTGGGTTCTTCTTTTGCTAAAGCAACAGAGGGGAGAGTAAAGCTCCATAAAAACATCCATGATAAAAGGAATATAAAATGGCGATTCAATAATGGACCTCCTTTCTAACGTTAGAATAACCGAATTTTTTATCTTCATTCAGCACTTTTTGTGGGAAAACGAAGCGGTAGAAATGAGCAATTTGTGAAAAAATGGGCTCGTAGCGTAGGGTTGATTTCCGTTCCGACTGGGCGCTTTGTCGCTGACGCTTCGCTTTCGCGCAGATAAAACATTTGTCGCTGACGCTTCGCTTTCGCGCAGATAAAAC
>NZ_JBHJTF010000059.1:0-9281 GCF_042267565.1 Lysinibacillus sp. NPDC056232
GGATCAGCGATATAAAGGAACGTATACACTAACCGCTAATCCGGTTAGGAGTAAAAATATTTGTACAGCACCGATGTTGGTCACGAAGGTGAGATAAATGCGGATGTGGTTCCTTTTCAGTGGTACTTCTAAATGAAAAATGAATATCATGCAATTTTTGGAACAGGTCCACTGGGACTAGCGATTATGGATCAGCTTATTCAAGAAGGTAAAAATGTACTTTTAGTGAATACGAGTGGAAAAGCGGATGTTCCTCCGTCTGTAAAGGTCATAAAAGGAGATGCTACGAAACTAGAAAGTGTAATGGATATTTGTAATTCTCATAAAATTTCAGTCCTTTATCATTGCCTAGGACTTCCCTATTCATCTTGGGCAGAGTTATTTCCAATAATGATGGATAATATTATCGAAGTAGCGGCAATTCAACAGATTAAAATAGTTTACGCAGATAATCTCTATGCATACGGTCCTCATGACAAACCACTTAACGAAAATGCTTCATATAATACAGTTGGTATGAAAACAAAAGTGCGGGCTGAAGTAGCAACAAAATTAATGAATGCGCATAAATCTGGTAAGGTTCAAGCAACGATTGGGCGAGGTACGGATTTTTATGGACCACGTGTCAAAACTTCAGCATTAGGGGAACAAGTAATTAAAAATTTAATGGAAGGAAAGCCAGCAGATCTTCTGGGGAATCCTGATACGAAACACTCCTATATTTTTATACGTGATTTTGCTAAAGGACTTATAATGCTTGGAGAACATAAAGAGGCATTAGGCGAAATTTGGCATATCCCTACGAACGAACCTAATACTACACGCACAATTGTACAAAAAGTTGCAGATGAGCTTGGTACAACAGCTAAGTATAGAGTTGCTGGGAAGTTTATTGTTAATATTGCAGGATTATTTAATTCCGATATGAAAGAGATTAAAGAATTAATGTACCAGCACTTATACGATTTTGTTGTAGATTCAAAAAAATTCAAGGGGAAATTCCCAATTTCAATTACCCCTCAAGATGAAGCGATTCGGCAAACGGTTGATTGGTATAAAACGGCCTATAAATAATGTAATGACAACTGTCGATGAACAAAAAACATATAGTATCTTACCAGTCAAACCAATAAGACAACAACCGTTACCCGAAGTTTGACTGGTTGCGATGGCCCTAATTCTATTAAAAGTAGGTGATGAAAAACGGATTGTTTTTCATCACCTACTTTTTTATAGACCTAAATAAAAAATGTTTACATTGAACTCATACTCAAGCTTCTATAACACATATGTTAGGTTGACAGAATATTCGTTAAATTGAAAGGGGATGAATGAATGGATGCTCGAACTTTCAGACCTCGGAATGTGATTTTTATGACGATTGTTGTTTTTGTATCGGTGTTAATTGGTTACGGTATATATATAAACTTTATTGATGTTCCCTTTCCTTGACGGCCTTACTTCTTTAACTGACTTAACAAGTATTTTCGGTTGTCTAGTATGCGCTGATCTTTCGGCTTATATTTACGTGCCGCCTCATTATGCTGATATGCATTTTCATAGAGACGCAAGCGATTGTATAACAAACTTAACTGTAAATGCGGAAGCCATGTGGAATAAGCATGCTTGTGAATAGCCATTGTCTGATCTATAGGCTGCTGTAATGCTTGTGAATACCAGTAAATGGCCTCTTTATTTTTCAATTGCTCCATAAAAAAATGACCGATTCGACAGCATGTTTCTGGTCTTGGTCGATCATATAATAATGATTGTAAAATAGCTTGTGTTGCTTGTTTTGAGTCGTGTAGCTGTTGGTAGCAATCTGCTAAATTTAAGCAACCTTGAATATTATCATCAGTCGAGCCTTTTGTGGAATCTAGGAAAATATGATAGTGATTGATAGCTTCTAAAAATCGCTGATGAATTTTGAGCTCATTTGCGTAATGAAATGTTTCTCTAGCTGAAAATGGGTGCCCTTCTTTCTTTAAACGCTCATAAATAGTAATATTGCGATGAATATCACTTTTTCTTGGCAAATGTGTAACGGCTATATCGCTATGATAGAGCTGGCCTGTTACATCTAAATACTCATGGACGGCACCCCGCCACTGAAAATTACGTGCACGTTTTACGAGACGAAACCTTTTTTCACTTGATTCGACACAGCCATCAGCATCGAGCGTTACATAATAATCCATGGAAACAGCATCGACGTTAGGATGATATAGCGACTGCTTAAGCTGTAGGAACTTTTGCTGATGTTCTGTTGTGATTACATCATCAGCATCGAGCCATAAAATAAAATCTTTCGTAGCTTGCTGAAAGGAAAAGTTACGAGCTTTGGCAAAGTCATCACACCAGGTAAAGTCGAAAATTCGAGAGGTATAGTTTTGGACGATATTTTTTGTACGATCAGTTGAGCCCGTATCAATAATATTGATTTCATCCACTAAATGTTGAACGGAATCTAAGCATCTTTCAATAATACATTCTTCATTTTTGACAATCATACATAAACTAATCGTAAACATCGGTCCCCTCCTTTTTTTGTAATAATATATGCGAGTTTAAAAATTTATCAAGGTCTTTTACCATTTTATCGCCTTACTTTTTGAATTTATCACCCAACTTTTCCGTTTTATCGACATTCACCTAAAAAGAGTATGACTTTTCGGCAAAACGAGGGGGCGCTTTCCTGGAGACGTCGGGGCAACAAATGTTTTCTGTGCGAAAGCGTAGTGCAACGTAGCGGCAGCGACAGGATGTTGGTCTCGAAGGCGTTATCACAGGATGTGATGGTTTTAGCCTTCGTTCCTCTATCGCTAATCCCCAAGGAGTCGCCCAGCCTACACTCCAATTAACTACTTCACATAGCGTGTATCTTTTGGACAACATCACAAATATTTCCTTGGCCACTTTTTCAATTGAAAAACAAAAAAACGAACGTTGCACACGTTCGTTTTTTTGCTTTATAAGTATTGCTTACGCCACTCTAGTTGTTCTTTTTCTGTGAGCTGTTGTTCTAGGTGCGGATCCCATTGATTTAACAGCGCATTCCATACACGAACGAACGCTATACCTTGCTCTTTATCGTGAAGGACAAATTCGAGGCATGGGCTATCATTAATTTGTTTAGCGTCAGTTTGCACAATTTTTGAAACTATTTTTTGTGAAGCTCCAGCTTCAGCCTCTTCGCCATCCTCTTGCTGTAACGCTTCTATCAACATACCTTCTTCGAATTGCTCCTGCTTCTCAGCCTCTTCATCCACATAGCGATAGAGCTCTGGTAGATCATCATATTCTTCGATATTGCCCTCATCGACAGCAAGAAATGCAAGATGGCATGGGCTATAGTAAAGGTTAGCCATTTCTACATCTAGCTCTTCCTCGAAGATGCCACGTTCCAGTTGCCGCTGTCCTTTAGATGTTAATCGATAGAAGTCTTCCTTTTGTTCAATAAGACTTACTCGAGACATTAATGATACTAAATCCTCAATAAATAATGGATCGACGAGCAATAACTCACTTAAATCTTGCGCACTTGCAAAATCTGCTTCCTGTATGCTGATTAACAGCATAGTCATCAAAACATCCATAGTGGAACGACGAACGGGCTCATAGGTCACTTCTACTGTTCGAATTGGGATGCACCATTCATCGGTTTTGACGATTTTAATATTTCGATTTTGCTGAAGTTCACGCATTAAACGCTGCTGCAATTTTGACAATCTACATCACCTGTCCTTCATGATTACGCAAACCGTTATAGGATTTCACTGTATCCAACAGATTGCTGTACATCTCTCGTGTATCTTGATGCTTCGCACGTTTAGTAAACATCTCAGCACTTCCGACAAGTAGTAATAGCTCACGGGCACGAGATAAGGCAACGTTTAAGCGTCGGTAATCTTTTGCAAAGCCAACGTCTCCCCCTTTAGGTGTATTACGCACCATACTTACTAATATGACGTCCATCTCCATACCTTGGAACTTATCAACTGTCCCGGTTCTAAATTGAAGATGTGGTAGCTGTAATTCCTGTTGCAGAAGGCGATTAATTTTCTTTACTTGCTCCCCGTAGAAGCTAATAACCCCAACGCTTTTTTGTGCATCCTGAGGCATGCGTCCAGCTGCTTTAGCTTCGATAACAGCCTTATTCAAATCGGTTAAAATGCGTCGAATAGTTTGTAATTCACCTTCATTATAACGACTCGTTCCGCCCTTTACTTGCTCCTCTAAATAAGGTTTTTCAGTCGGAATATCGACCCATAGCAAATGATCATCTCTGCTAATAAATTGCCCTTCTAGGCAATGGTCTCGCGCTGCATCTGAATCTGGTAAACCACATTGCAAACCATTTTCCTCTTTCGCGTAAAACGGTGTGATACTGTGCATAATTTTCTCATGCATTCGGTACTGCAATGCTAGCATTTGCTTGTGTGTTTGCGGCAAGTTATTAAATAAACGTTCAAACAGCGATTCACGCAGCAAATTTTTTAATTCCTGCGCGCCGTCAAAGTTTGGATTTTCATCGAGCATCGCCTTTAACGTTTCCTCCAACGTATCATCTCCAAGTAGTGGAGGTAGCTGATGATGATCGCCCACTAAAATAATTTTCTTACCCTTAAGCATTGGCAATAATAGCTCTGGTGGTGTGGCCTTTGATACTTCATCAATAATGACAACATCAAATGTCGGATAGTTCTCCATAAATTCCTTACTTGCTGAAGCAACACATGTTGTACCGATAACATTCGCATGACGCACATATAATTTTCGAATTTCATCTAAATCATATTCAGTAGCGTTTTGCAGCTTGTCACGCCATTGCTCTTGTAATTTCTTTCGAAGAGGAAGCTGTTGTTCCTTGCGCTGCAATTCCCCTATCGTTACTTTGGAGGATACAATTGCTTCCTCTACCTCCTCAGAAGTGCGCTCCGGTGTTGATTGTAGGAGTTTAGTGCAAGCTGTGAGTTGCTTCTCCTTCTTCAATCCAGCTATATTAATTTCTTTTATATTTTCCTCTAATTGTGTGAGCTGTTGTTCAATCTCTTGTAAGCTAGTCTGCGCTGTTTGAAGTGCCGCTCTCTTTGGTAAGAGCTGTGTATTAGCCTGCTCTACTGCCTCCAGCTGTTGACGTGCTGTTTGAAGAGAAGATTTCGCTTGCGATACAAGTATTTTTAAATGCTCTACAGACTCTTCTGGTTCAGCATCCATTTGGAATGTCTCAGCTAGCTGCTGAAGTCGTTCTGTATGCTGTAAATATGGCTGCAATTGTCGCTGTATGCTTTGAACGTCAAAGCTTGTAATCGCGCATTCTTGATGTAATAAGCCTCCAATACCTTTACGTAACGACTCGAATTCCTGATCTTTATGCTCTTGTTGTTGTTTAAGAGCTATACCTTTTTGCCAGACAAAATCACGACGCATATATAATCCGAGCAAGAAACTTTCAATTTGCCCGGCTGGTGGTGTTTGATCATCTTGAAAGGCTGTATTGAGTTGTGCAAAAACACCTGTTAGATTTTGCAATGAAAACGATTGAACTGGCTGCAATTTTCTTTTAGCAAGGGCCCGCTCTTTTTCTTCATCCGATACCAACGCCTCAAGCTTTGCAATCGCTTTTTGTAGACGTGAATTGATGGTTGCCCATGCATCTAAATCTTTAGCATCCTCTAAATGCTGTAAACGACTAATTTGCTGTGACAGCACATAAGATGGGCGAATTTGATAGTGCTGTAAAAATCGTTCGATTCGCTCATAGGACGTTAAATTACCGATATATTTTTCGGCTTCCTTCATTAATCGAAGTCGATTATTTTCCTCTTCATATTTCAATTGGATATCTTTGAACTGCACTGCTAAATGCTGCTTTTGCTCTTGCAACTCCTTATATTGAGCAGCTGCTTCCAACTGCTCCATCTTTTGAGTAGTTTCCTCTATCGTAAGCTTCAGCTGCTCGATAGACGGACTTTCAGCAAGTGTCTGCTCAAGCGACTTTACAGCAGGCTCGATTTGCGCCAGCTGTTTTTCGTAATGCTCTTTATGTGCCTCGTTCTCCTGCTGCTCGGCTTTTGCAGCCTTTAACTCTTTCTTTAATGCTTGTATTTCCTGCTGTAAAATGGGCTCGTCAATTGCGGCCTGTTCTTTCGCAGCTATTTCCTTTGTTAGCTCCTCAAGCCATGCCTCAAGTTTTTCTAGCTCTTCTTCAGCCTCGCTAATACTTGATTTTAGTTCCTGTTCACGTTCTGTAAAGGCTATGATCTCCTCTTCGATCGCTACGAGAGTTTGCTCACGCCAATGAAGCGCAACATTTTCCTCAATAAATTTTTTACCCTCTTCTTCAATACTTTCCGTTCTACCATAGCGCAAAATTCGAATTTCTTGATTAGAAAGTAGTCGTCCTAAAGCATTATCCACGGCTAGATTTGATTGAGAAGCCACGAGTGTTTTTAAGCCAGCCTTGACATTTTGCTGACAAATTTCAGAAATAACAGTTGTCTTCCCTGTGCCAGGAGGTCCTTGAATCACATACAAATCTTCAACGGACAATGCGCCTAAAACAGCCCGTCGCTGATATTCGTTTAAATTATTGTGAAAAACAATATCCTCTCGAAGCTTTGATGTTCGGACAGTTGGACGTTTTTCAAATAATATTGTCTCTAAATTAGGGTTAACTGCCTCGCCTTTTTCAAGCTTGGTAAAACCATTGCGTAATCGTCTAATTTGACTCAATGTCGCAAAATTACTAAAGCTCGCTTGCTTCGAACGAAGGTTAAGCTGATCTTTACGTGCTAAATCCTGCACAAAAGGCTTCAAGTCAATTTCTATTGTCTGTTTCCCTGCATGAGCCTTTAATACTTGTCCAATTTCACCGCGAACTCCTTGAATGTTCACACTTAACCCTTCAAGCTTCTTCCATTCCTTCGATTTTATATAAGGGCAAACAATTGTGAGCCTAGTAAAATCTTCATTAAAATAGCTTTGCTTAAATTCTGTATGAATGTCATCAATGGTCGCATCACGTTCTTGAATTTTTAAAAAGCCTTCCCAGCTCGAGATACGCTTTTTCACATATTCTGTGCGCTCCTCGGCTATAGGTAGCCCTCTTATTTTTGAATGAAGATCAAGCGGAATCCCTGCTCCATTATTAGGTCTTGTGACAAATTGTAATGCCGCTGGTAAGCGTCGATTGGTATTGATGGGGCCTCGCATATGTACAAAACGAAGATTTGTAGCTAGCAACCCTTCAACCTTAAGCACACAATCCATAATGGCTGTTTTCTCAGCAAGGACGTCCGTTAATTTTTCATTTTGCTCTGCATTAAAATAAATCGATAAAAACGTTTCACCAATTGTTTTAGCTTTGCGCTTTTCGATATAGACGGTAAATGCTTTTTGTAAGGCAAAAAAGGCATGCTCATTTGCTGAGCATTCCTCTACCGCTTCCTTCGCCTTATTCGTCAATATTAGACTACAGCGTTGTTTTTCTAGTAAAGCGATGTCCTGCATGAGCAGCCCTCCCTTCCGTTTCACTAAAGTTCAATTTTATCACATCGTAAAAGGATACTTCAATTATACCTCGGCATAATTGCGTCCGGAGTCGGCTTTGTGCCAACAAATGTCTTTTGCGCGAAAGCGTAGTGCTAACGTAGCGGCAGCAACAGGTTTTGTCTGTGCGAAAGCGAAGCATCAGCAACAGCATGAAGTAAAAAAGAAAAATCCCCTGCACAGTGATTTCCTTCCACCGCACAAGGGATAAAGATCTTATTTTAATGTTGATCGATCGGCTCTTTCGGCAATGTTTTGCTCATTTCACAATATTGTACAAAAACACGAGCCAATTCACGTAAACGATTATGAACATCTTCGTCTACAATATTATTATCTGCATCAAAATGAGATGTGTGTGTGTATACATAGTTCGGAGTCACAAGGGCACGGAAGTAGTCCAAAATTGGTTTTAACTGATTTTCTACTACTAAATGGTGTTGATATGTGCCACCATTTGCCACGATAGATACTGGCTTATAGCGCATTGTTTTTGGATGCAAGAAATCAAATGCATTTTTCAAAACGCCCGGGATCGATGCTTGGAAAATCGGTGTAGCGATAATATACGCATCCGCTTCCTCAAACTTTTGAATCATTTCCTTCATGTCATCATTTAACGGTGAACCGTCTACAATTTGATGCTTATATTGACTAAAATGCATAATTTCTAATTCGAAACTAGCATCTAATTCTTTAATATAGTGCTCTACTTGCTCTAAAATAGCACCAGTTTTGCGACCAAACATTGTGCCATCAACGAGTAAAATTTTCATTTTCTTTTTGCCTCCACATTCATCTTCTACAATAATATTGTAACAAATGAAAAGAGGCACGAAAAGAATTGTAGTAGTTAAAACCGGAATTTCAGTCTTTAGGCGGAACGTAGTCTACACAAGAAATATCGCTTCAGAAAAAAGACTTTGGTATGGCGATTACTTGTTATAAAAATATGTTTTCACAGATAAATTGGTTAACCACTTTTATCCATAGTTATAAGACGCTGATTTTCGCTACGGGCTACTTGCTTTCCTGCGGGCGAGCGTCGAGCCGCTTCCTCCGCTGCGCTCCGTGCAGGGTCTCGTCTGTCTCGCTTTCCCGCGGGAGTCAAGTAGCCCTTCACTACAATCAGCGAAAAATGAATATATATAACAAAAATATTAACAAAAAATACCTCTTCAGGAAATTGAAAACCTATATCCCCTTAATCAACATGCCTGATATTCCCATTATTTTCCGGTTCTTCATCAAGAGTTTAGAATTTCATTTGTTAAAACATATGCTATGTAGATAAGTTGATTGGAGTGGAGACCGGGCGACTCCTTGGGGATCAGCGATAGTAGGACGAAGGCTAAAACCATCACGTCCTGTGATAACGCCTTCATGACCAACATCGGTGCCGCTGCCGCTTCGCTTTCGCGCAAAAAACATCTGTTGGCCTGAGACCCTGCAGCGAAGCGGATGTTTTCTGTGCGAAATCGTAGTGCTAACGTAGCGGCAGCAAATGTTTTATCTTTGCGAAAGCGTAGCGACAGCAATTGTTTTATCTGTGCAAAAGCGTAGCGACAGCAACAATTGTTTTATCTGTGCGAAAGCGCAGCGACAGCAACAATTGTTTTATCTGTGCGAAAGCGCAGCGACAGCAACAATTGTTTTATCTGTGCGAAAGCGCAGCGACAGCAACAATTGTTTTATCTGTGCGAAAGCGCAGCGACAGCAACAATTGTTTT
>NZ_JBHJTF010000059.1:9381-23291 GCF_042267565.1 Lysinibacillus sp. NPDC056232
ATCTGTGCGAAAGCGCAGCGGCAGCAACAACAACAAAGCGCCCAGTCGGAACGGAAATCAACCCCACTCTATGGTGATGGACCTTATTTATCCCTACGATGTTGGAATTTTACTTCTTTATCTACAACGGTTTCTTCTATTTTATACTTATCTCGATTAATCACGACTTCTTGATTTACTTTATCTCCTTCATCGCTGGTACTCGATAATTTGCGCTTCTCCCAATTAAATAAATTCTCTCTTGAAACGTCCTCATTCTGCGTTTCAGGAAAATCTAACTGAGCCAATTCCTGAGATGGATAGATGGTAACTGGCTGTTTATCGCCGTACAGTGCAATAACGATCATCGCCTTCGCAACTTGGGAAGCTTCTATAGCTCTTGAACGCTTTAATGGTCCAACTAATAGTGGTTTTGCTAACTTTAAAACCTTCTCTCCCGCCTTTTCACCTAAGCGAAACTCTTCTCTCTCCCCAACCAATAAAGACGGGCGAATAATAGAAAGTCTTTGTAAGCCTAGCTCCATCAGATCATGTTCAAGCTTTCCTTTTACTCGATTATAGTAAAATGGAGATTTTTCATTTGCCCCCATTGCTGTAATGACTAGCATATGTGGAATTCCTCGATTTTTTGCTAACGAGGCAATCGTTAGCGGATATTCAAAATCAACTTTCTCAAATTCCTCACGAGATCCTGCCTTTTTAATCGTTGTTCCTAAACAACAATAAAGCTCATGTGCAAATTCGATATCTTTTTCCTCTAAAGTATCTAAATTACGAATTTTCACTTCTAGCTTTGGATGCGTATATGCTGGCGCTCTTCGTGCAATCACCGTAACTGAAACATATTCATCATTTTCACATAATTGTTCTACAAGAGAGGTACCTGTTAATCCAGTAGCCCCTACAACAATCGCTGCGCGCATTCCCATCGATTCTCCCCCTCCTAAGCTCATTTGCTCCAGAAACCTCACTGTCGGAACAAAGCTTCTATTTTTGCTAAAAAACTAAAACAATCCTATATGTATCTTCCCCCAAACTCTACTTTATTTATCGGTTAAAAAGGGTGCTCTTCCTCATTTAATTTGTAGAAGTTTGAAAAACTATTTAAAGCTATAATTTATCTAATCCTAATTTTTTACACATACTTGCCCATCATTCACCATAGTTTAAATAGACGGATGAAAGGATGGGATACACTTGCAAAACGAAACTCAAACAATGGAACTAAAAAAGACGATTGTTTTCATTATTGAAAGCTGTATCGATAAAGGGCTGTATCCTTTTGAACGGGTTGCAACGCTGGCAAAGCTACTTACAAATGAACAAGTTTTCATATTTGTAAAGACCCCTTCAAATGATGGGATTCAAATTTTAATGAATGACAATCTCTCGCCAATCTTATTTGAACATTTCGATGAGCTACCCAAGCAAATGAAAGGTATTCAGCCTGATTTAATTGTAAGAGATGGCCGTAACTCTGAAAGCTGGCAAGTACAAAATTTACGACCGTTCTGCAAAACAATCATTCATTTTGATGATTTAGGTGAGGGTGGCCAAGCCTGTGACTGTGTATTGCTAGCACTTTATCAAGAAGTTAAAGATTATTTACCCTCTCATTATATTGGTGGAAGCTTTAATTTTGCATTACCAGAAGCTTATCAAAATTTTGAGGATCGACCAGACAACAAAACACCCGAAAGCCCACCTCATATCGTTGTTGCTTTTGAGGATGGGGACGAGCATAATTTAACCTACCGTACTCTTCGACACTTAACGCAGCTACAAATCCCACTACAAATTACAGTGATGATAGATGATAGCTATCGACATGCAACAGATGATTTGCAAATGATGGTGCTTAGTCGTCGTAACACTGCCATTCTTCGTGATAAAAACGCACTCCTAAAACTATTACCAAAAGCAGATGTTATTATTTGTAATGCTAACTATACACCTTATAAAATCGCCTCTTATGGTGTACCTTGTATTACACTTGCCCAAACTGAGGCTGAGCTATTACATGCCTTTCCTCGCGAGCAAAATGGTTTTATTCACCTTGGACTTGGTCGCAAAATGAAACAATCACAAATTCAAAACGCTGTCATGGAATTTTTATTACATGAAGCTCGAAGCGAACGGGCTGTTAAAAAACAACGACAGCTCAATCTTGCAAGTAACAATGAAGCACTACAGTCAGTACTTTTAGATTTCGCTTACGATCGACACAATATCGCTTCTACTTAATGATTCTTTGCAGGTGGATATGATACAATACAGTAGAACTTTCACTTTCACTTATCTGTAATTACAAGAAGTGAATTCAAGCATAATAAGTACCCGATTGATAGTAACTAATAAGCGGTGGGGGATAAAAAAACCTCCATCGCTTTTACACGCATTCGTTATACAACTAAACACATAAAGGAGCAATCATCATGCCATCAAAAAGTGATATTGAATATCAAATTAAAGAGCTTAAAATGGATTATATGAATTTACAAGGCGACATTGAAAAGCTTGAATCTACAGGTCATAATGATCAAGTAGCAAAAGCAGAGCAACGCCTTGCAAATATGGAAGCAACGCTAGCGGAGTTAAATAAACAATTAGCAGAACTATAACTTCTTTCAGCGGGTGTCCAAACTCCCGCTGAAAGAAGTTAATGCCTCTGGACGCAATTATGCCAAGGCAATTGATTAATAATATTAACTAGCGGTTATAAAAAAGCTTAGCCGCTATCTCGGAGGAACATATATGGCAATATTAACAGTTGAAAATTTAGGTCATTCATTCGGTGACCGCACGCTTTTTAAAGATGTCTCTTTTCGTCTAGTTGAAGGTGATCATATTGGTCTTGTAGGTGCAAACGGTGTTGGTAAGTCAACATTAATGGGCATCATTACGGGCCAAGCAATCCACGATACTGGGAAGGTTGAATGGCTTCCTGGAACGCATTATGGTTATTTAGATCAGCACACTGTATTGACAGCTGGCCGAACTATGCGTGATGCATTACGTGACGCTTTCCTTCCTTTATATAGAAAAGAAGAAGAGCTCAATGAAATTACAGGAAAAATGGCTGAAGCAACACCTGAAGAATTGGAAGATTTACTAGAGCAAATGGCTGAGGTGCAAGATGCTCTGGATGCAGGTGATTTCTATTCGCTTGATATGAAAATTGATGAGGTTGCACGAGGTCTTGGTCTTGATGCAATAGGCTTAGACCGTGATGTCGCTGCTCTTTCCGGTGGTCAACGTACAAAGGTTTTACTAGCTAAGCTATTACTTGAAAAACCAAAAGTATTATTACTAGATGAGCCGACAAACTATCTTGATGAAGAGCATATTACATGGTTGAAAAACTATTTAAAGAACTATCCACACGCTTTCTTACTAATTTCGCATGATACAGAGTTTATGAATGAAACGGTGGATGTTATCTTCCAACTAGAATTTTCAAAATTGACTCGCTATACTGCGACATATGAAAAGTTTTTAGAGCTTGCTGAAATCAATAAACGTCAGCATATCGATGCCTATGAAAAACAACAGGAATTCATTAAAAAACAAGAAGATTTTATTGCGAAAAATAAAGCGCGCTACTCAACTACGGGTCGTGCAAAATCTCGCTCCAAGCAGCTTGACCGCTTAGAGCGTATCGACCGTCCTGAAACAGCTGTAAAGCCTGAATTCGGCTTTAAAGAGGCACGTTCTTCTGGTCGTTATGTAGTAGAAGCTGAAAACTTAGTCATTGGATACGACAAGGACAAGCCATTACTTCCTCCACTTACATTCGCTATTGAACGTGGGGAAAAAATTGCTCTAGTCGGTATGAATGGTGTTGGTAAATCAACATTATTAAAAACGATGTTAGGCAAAATAAATCCGCTAGATGGAAAAGTGTTTCGTGGTGACTATCTTTACCCATCTTACTTCGAACAAGAAGTAAAAGCTGAAAAAATTACACCTATTGATGATGTGTGGAATGCCTTCCCTTCTATGGAGCAAGCACAAGTACGTGCAGCATTAGCACGCGCAGGACTAAAAACGGATCATATTACTCGCCCACTTAATTCTTTATCTGGTGGTGAGCAAGCAAAGGTACGTTTATGTAAGCTCATGATGGAAGAAGCAAACTGGCTTCTATTTGACGAACCGACAAACCACTTAGATGTCGATGCAAAAGATGAACTAAAGCGTGCCATGAAAGAATTTAAAGGCACAATCGTATTAGTAAGCCATGAACCTGATTTCTATGAAGGTTTAGCGACAAAGATTTGGGATGTCCAAGACTGGTTTACTTCAGGACAACAAAACTAGAAATATTATTTATGAGGGCCGTTTCCGGTGTGATTTTTTTTGATCATTCGGGGCTGCCCTCTTTCTTTGCTTGAAACTCTGGCGTGGGTAACGTTTGTTTAGGAACTATACTTGAGCGATTGCGGTTCTTCGGGATACCCGAGCAGTTTTTCGGTCTACCCGATCACTTCTTCCGCGTACCCGATCACTTTTCGTTCCTACCTGATCACTTCTCCGGCTTACCTGAACAATACTTCCCCTTACTCGAGCAGTATGTACGGTCCCCCTCCCCCAAGCTTTCCGAATCGACTTTTTGAAAACAAAAATTTACTTATCTATGCATAAAAATCTGCATTCAATCATAATAATAATGAGTGGATAAACAATATATCTATTACCTATCAATTGTGGCCCGGCATAATTGTGTTCGGAGGCTTTAATTTCTTTCAGCAGGTGTTTGGACACCCACTAAAAGAAGTTATATCAGACTATTTCTCTCTATATTAGAACAGCTCTCATTATTCTATGAGCTTCTATTATTAAGATTTAACAAAACTTACATCATTGTAAGCTTAATTTGCGAAACTTTTCGCTCTTTTGTGCGTATATTTTAGTGTAATAAAAAAAATGCTATTACTAGTTAAATTTTTAAAAATAACTATTGATTTATATATAGCTTACTAGTAAGATATATGTATAACCTATTTAACTTACTAATAAGATATATATCAAATATAATCCTAAAAAAGAAAGCGGGGAATGAAGAATGACAGTTACAATTTATTCACAAGCGAGCTGTTCTTCATCCAGAAAAGCATTAAAATGGTTAAAAGATCACAACATCGAATATAAAGAAAAACGTATTACATCACATCCACTAACACTTGCTGAATTTAAAGAGATTTTAAGCATGACAGAAGATGGAACAGATGAAATTATTGCAACGAACTCAAATGATTTTAAAAATTTAAATATTGATATTGATCAGCTCTCTATTCAAGAGTTGTTTGCCATCATCCAAGCTCACCCAAGAATGTTACGAAGCCCTATCTTAGTTGATGAAAAACGTATTCAAGTTGGGTACAATGAGATGGACATCCGTCGTTTTATTCCACGCAAAGTACGTGCTTTTGAGTTAAACGCGATGACAAGATTAGCACAAGAAAGTTAAAACAGTTTTGGAGTTGACCTTATATGGATCAAGAAAAAGAAAGAGCCATTACCTCGTTGTTTGAAGTAGTATCTTCCATTGAGCGTAAGTGGGCAAACGAGTGGAATAATCATAATGTACTCGGCTTTTCAAAATCCCATATTTTAATTTTAGACTACTTATCGCAGGAGGGACCAAAGCGCCCTTCTGCCATTGCTGATCGGTTAAAAGTGACAACAGGTGGTGTCACTGTTTTAACAGGTAAGCTCATTAATGCTGGCTTTCTTGAAAAAACACAGCATGCAACAGATCGACGCGCTTCTCAATTGAAAATTACAGCTGATGGCGAAGATATATTAGAAGAATCCCGTCAGCAAGTTAGCGAAATTATACACAATATGTTTGGTATGCTATCAGCTGATGAAGTACAAACATTACGTGATATTTTTTCAAAATTACTCAACGCTGAACCTAATCGATATGAGTAAACGCTTCATTTTCACACCGTAAAAAGTTAGACATGTATCTAACTTTTTACGGTGTTTTTCTTTTGGCTCAATTTTTTTGGTAACTCCCCCTCGCCTTTCCCTCTGTTTGTTTGTACATAGCATAGCCGAGTCTAGGTTAGTAGTTTCTCGGTAGGATTTGTAGATTTGAAATAAAGATTAATTGTTTCTTTGAATGACTTATTATATAGCTGCTCGTTCTTCAGTATTGCGCTTAGGAATAATTGTTGCCCCCGAAGCAGTTAAAACACCTAATATAACTAACATAGCCCCAATAATTTGAAATACCGTTATCGGTGTTCCAATAACAAATGAAATAATCATTGTTACAACAGGAACAAGATTAAAAAATAGAGATGTTTTACTTGCCCCAATCTCCTTTATCCCCTGATTCCACCAAAGGTAACCCAAAACACTTGTAAGCCATGAAGGTAATTGCTCCCCAAGCTCCAATCGAAATGTTCGGTAAAGACAGGATTTGAGGTAAATAAAGAAACCACTATTAAACTAACAGCACCAGTAATCATCGTATAAGTGGTGGTAAATAGCGGAGTAGCATTCTTTATAAATCGACGTCCGAGTACACCGTAAAGTGCCCAGCAAACGTTGCCTGCAAAGATTATTAAATCACCACCTGAAATTGATAGGGTTTTTAGGTTCTATAATATTTGTTGGGTATTCACACAATTCCGCGCATAAAAAAAGCACAGATTCGCCGATTTATATATACTTGAATTGTCGAGAAACAAGTAATAGAAAGGTGAACTGTGCAAATGAATTTTAACATGAATATCCCAGGATTAAAAGATGTAGAGATTACGAAAGTAGAAGAAGTAGGCGATCGAATCGCATTGTATGTACAATTGCCTAAATGTACGCATCAATGTACAGTTTGTAAAAAAGAAACATCGAAAAGGGTGAAGAATTCTCCCCACCCTAAACCTTTGTTTAAACCGGATTTGGCGCTCTCACTTCTTCCGGAATGCCACATTCATACTGTTTCCCAGCTCTTAAATTTGTAAATTCTTCCTTCGCTTTTTTCATTACATCTGGATTTAGTAAGGAATCAAGCGCTGCTCCTGCCATTGTTTTTGCCGCATAATGCATTCCTTTCATGCCGAGTGAAGATCCAAAAGCAGCAGTTGCTTGCCAAGTATGCACCTGCACCCCATATGGAGCACAAGTTGTAAATACCTGACCAAGGGGCGCAATCCACGAAACGTCCCCTAAATCGCTAGAACCTTGCATGGATTTGCGAAAAGTTTGTGGCATATGAAATACTTGCTCCACCAATACCTCCTTACTTATTTCATTTGGTACAAAAGATTGTTGGGCGGTACCTGCAAGAACAGAAGGATCTAATGAAGCCTGTAGCGACTTTGCAAAAGTAAGCTCGTCCTCTGTAAAGGATAATGGCGGTAGATTGTCCCACTGCGCCAACATTTGCTCATTTAATGTAAGATTCGGTAATGTATCGTAACAGCCTGCCTTCAGTTCCAAATGCACTTCTGTTTCTGTCATCATCGCTGCCCCTTTCGCCACCTTAATGAGTCTGCGTTCTAAATCTTTGACAGCATCACGATTTGCTCCGCGTAGGTAATAATAGACACTCGCTTTATCTGGAACAATATTCGGTGCTAAGCCACCATTTGTAATTTGATAATGAATACGAGATCCGTCTGGCACATGCTCGCGTAAATAATTGGCTCCGACATTCGTCAATTCAACAGCATCAAGCGCACTTCTCCCTAGATGTGGCGCACCAGCGGCATGTGCTGTCCGACCTGAAAAATAAAATTCAATGGCTGTGAGTGCTTGCATAGAGAAGTTCGCTGTCATGTTAAACGTGAATGGATGCCACGTATAGACAACATCTAAGTCATCAAACACACCGGCCCGTGCCATATACGATTTTCCAGATAACAATTCCTCTGCTGGACAACCATAATAGCGGATCGTTCCTTGTATATCGTGAAACGTCATCACTTCTTTTAAAGCAACTACGGCTTCTACCCCAGCCGTTCCTAATAAATTGTGACCGCAGCCATGCCCAGGGGCCCCCTCCTCCACTGGCGAATATAATGAACTAACTTGCTGTGATAACCCTGGAAGCGCATCAAACTCTCCTAAAAACCCAATAATTGGACTACCTGATCCCCACTGTGCATAAAAAGCAGTTTGTACATCGCCAATTGGCGTAACAATTTCAAACCCTTCTTTTTTTAGAAAATCTTGTTGCAGTGAAGACGCAAATGTCTCTTCATAGCCTAACTGAGGACTATCCCAAATTTGCTTCGCCATATTATTAAATGTTTCTTCATTTTTTTGCATCCATTCAAATAATTGCTGTTTCATAGTTCGTATCCCTCCACAGATTTTATAGTTGTTTGCTGCTGATGGTTAACTGGTAAAGTAACAGCGATGACAGCAGCGATGACACACATAATGGCTAAAAATATAAACGATGTTTTAAAGGAACCACCCGATGCATTAATTAAATAACCCATAATTGTTGGCGAAATAATCCCTGCTGCTTGTCCACCAAAATTGACTATGCCAAAAGCTGTTCCAACATTTTGCTGATTGACAACACGATGTGGTGTTGTAAATATGAAAGAGGCCATAAAAGAGACAAATATAAAGGCGATTGATTGATACGTAATAGCTAGTGCTGCAGAACCGGCTGTAGACATGAGAAATAAACAAACAGCTAGTACAACTGCTCCGAAAATTACGCCATATTTTGAACGCCCTCCTAGCTTTGAGATGATACGCCCACTTATAATCATGCCAACCATTCCAAAAATTGCTGGTATCGCAGCGATGAAGCCGACATTTTTCAAATCAAGACCATGCACTTTCATTAAATAGGTTGGCATCCAAGTATTTAACCCCCAATTTGCAATATTAATAAAGAAGAAAATAAGAAGTACACGCATTAAATAAGTATTTTTTAATACTTTTCTAAAAGAGCCCTTCTCTTCTTTTTCCATTCGCTCCTCTGACGTAAATGTTTGTGCATTTTTAGTACTCCATAAAAGAGCAACCACAAAAATAAGTCCTAGACCAGAAATTAAGAAAAAAACAGTGCGCCAATCCATTACCAATAATAGAGGTGCACAAATAATAGGAGCGACAGCACCACCGATCATATTGGATGACATCATCGTCGTTTGAGCATTTGTACGTTGTTCTTTTTGAAAATAAATAGAGATTGCTTTCGTACTTGCAGCAGGATATCCACCTTCCCCAATACCAAATAAAAATCGAATGAAGAGCAATGAAGTGAGTGACCAAGCTAGCCCTGTAAACGCCGTGAAAACGGACCAAAAAATAACTGCACTAATTAATAATTTCTTCGTTCCATACTTATCCGTTAGCCATCCACCAGGAATTTGCATCACAGCATATCCAAAGAAGAACGCACTTAAAACAAATCCTAGTTCTGTGGCCGTTAAGGACAATTCATTCCCAATATTGATTAAAGCTAAGCTGATAGCCGTTCTGTCAATGTATGAAACCATCCATCCAAAGAATAAAACACCTAAAATTAAATTACTGCGATTTTTTAGTTCGACATTCATACCCGCACCCCTTTCGATAAATTATCTAAATATTAAGAAAAATAAAGGACGAAATCATTAGAATATCTTACAATGTTTATAAAAGTTCATTAGAAGAAATTCTGAAATTTAGGGGAAGGAGTCGAATTAGCGGTGTTTTCAAAGGAACATAAAGAAATAGTATTGAACGACGATAATTGTAGCTTTTATATTTATGGCGCAACAAAGGAATGGTCTTTATTTTATGGTCGGCCTTGTGAAATAAAACCTGATTTAAAAGGAATACATTTGGATAAACAACAGCAGCGCTTCAGTGCAACGTTATACATTCCAGAGCCAAATGCGTGTATTGTCCAAGGGATCATCTTTGGAGACTTTACAGATTATGATGAAAAATTTTTAGTTTGGCAGCTAGAAAAGACCTTTTATCAGAAAACCCTTATGCGGCAACGTGAGCAAAAATTAGCCATTATACAGCTTATGGGCGCTATGAACTCAACTTTGAAAATAAAAACGCTGTTGCAAACGATCATGGATTTTGCCATTTTAGCCATACCAGTAATTGATCGTGGATTTTTAATGTTATTCAACCCTGAAATGGAGCGTTTATATACAGTAGCTAGTGCGGGTGTAACAGAGCGTATCTTTGATTACGCTCCTCAATTAGGCGAAGGAATGGCAGGTTATACATTTCAAACAGGTGTATCAGGCATTTACAACTACCACGAAACATTAGAGATCATGAGCAATGTCACAAAACTTAATCTCGACGCATTAACGGAAGCTGTACATTTAGGAAGAATCGAGAATAATACATCGATGGCTGTTCCGATTACCTTTCATGAAAGAAAACTCGGTATTATGATTGTCCATCAATATACTAATAAACGCGCTTTTCAGCAAAGTGATTTAAGACTTCTAGAAAGCTTCGCATCGCAGGCCGCAGTTGCAATAAGAAATGCGGAAGCATATGAAGAAATAGAGCGGTTAAATGCTTACTTTGTAAAGCAACACGAAATTCATCAAATCTTTATTAAACTTTCCTTGCAGAATGTGCAAGAAATGAAAATCATTCAAACAACGAAGGAATTATTGCAATTAGACGTTCAATATGTAAATTTAGCAGATCGTAAAACGTTTTTACAGCTAACGGAGATGGACAAGCTCGCAACCATTAAAAAGGACCAATACATTGATATAGGCTATGTCTTTCCAATTAGAAATGAAAGAGAAACTTTTGGTTATTTAATTATTCAGCAGGTGAAGGAATTGACGAGCCAACAACGTATGATTATCGAAAATGCGGCGATAAGCTTAACTTTAAAATCACTCCAAATACAGGCAGCTGGACAAACGAATTTTAAAGAACGTTTTGAGCTTTTCCAACAACTTATCTCTGGACGCGCCCCACTCATTGATTCTCGTTATGATGAATTAGGACTTGATATTAAGAAACCAACATTCGTCGTAAAATTTAAGCTAAAACAATTTTCACATAAAAATAGTATGCAATTCATTCAACATATACAGCAGTATTTTAAAGGACAACATTTTATATTCACAAAACGTGAAACGGTCGTTTGGGTACTACAAGGAGATACAGCCTTTCGTCAAAAAATAAAACAACAATTAACGCAGGCAATCATTAGTTGGGTCCAGTTTTATCATCAGCAGGTGGCAATAGGCATTGGAGCTGTTCAAGATCACTTACTAAAGGTCACTCAAAGTGCAGAAGAAAGTCGCCAAGCACTCCGACATGCTCTGCACCACGCACAAAAAGAAGATAAAGTAACCATTTTTGGTTATGAAGATCTAGGTATTAATCGACTGTTCAGTAAGCAAAGCGAAGAAGAGCTTGGACAATTTGTCCACGATATATTAGCTCCGTTGTACAAGCTAAAGGATGAAACCTTACTGGCAACACTTCGTTGTTACATTCATCAAAATCGTTCCATTTCGAAAACGGCTTCCACCTTACACATTCACCAAAATACGCTATACCATCGACTCGAAAAAATCGAACAATTGTTAAATCGAGATTTACACAACCCAGCACATTATTTAGAAATTCATTTAGCCCTGCATTTAAGTGAGTAACATCCGCCGGACTTTAACTTCTTTCAGCGATAAAATCCCCCATCAAAAAAAGATGCATCGCAAAGTAATTTTGCAATGCATCTTTTTTATGGATTGGCCGAACAAATACTTCCGTCTAAGTAATTACTGCTAGTGCGACCAATGCATTTCATCATGCTGGTAGCACTGATTCTACTATGGCTACATCGGCCATTAGCATTTCTTTCAAACGAGCTTTCGCACGGAATAAACGAGATTTCACAGTACCAATTGAAACTTTCATAATTGTAGAGATTTCAGCAAGTGAATATTGGTCTATATAGAAATACCATAATGTTTTACGATAGATTCCATCTAATTGACCCATTTTATCCTGTACTAATTTAGTAACAATATCTTTTTCAATTTTTTCTTCAGTTGAAATGTCATTATTGGGAACCAAATCTAAAATCGGTACGTCTAATGTTTCAGGTTGGTTCATCATGTATTTACTACGTCGTGTTTTTTTACGATAGCGATCTCTAAATGTATTCATTGTAATTGTTGTAAGCCAAGCTTTAATATGCTCCACCTCGGCAACGCTATCCTCATAGCGCACAACTTTTACCCATACTTCTTGCATTAAATCTTCAGCTTCTACATTATTGCGAGTAAGTTTTAAGCATAAGTGATATATGTAGCGATTGTATTCCTCATATACGCCTTCTAATTTTTCATTCATTGTGTATTCCTCCGCTTCTTGTTCTTGCTTCTATATACATTCTCGCAAAATAATGTATTACACTCTATCGTATTGGCTTTCAATTACATTACAATCGTGTAAGCTTAGTTGCTCTCACTTGTAATATTCGTAAATAATGTTTTATTACTATATTTATTATTCGGAGAAAAGCTTTATAACACGCCCCTCCCCCCTTCTTTTTTATTGCACATTCAATAGTATTCCCTTAAATTTCCTACCACAGAAGAACTCGGATTTTTCACATATTTTAAACACTTAATTCAACAGCCCCAATCGAAAGGCAGAAGCGACAACTTGAGTGCGGTTCTTTGCTTTTAGCTTTGTCATTAAACTACTGACATAATCTCTTACTGTGTGCTCACTTAAAAACAGTAAGCTACCTATTTTTTTATTGTCATACCCTTCTGCTAGTAAGCCCAAAATCATTGATTCCCGTTCTGTTAAGTGAAGCTCAGAGGAGTTCTCCGTTTTTTCACCCTTTCTTGATAAAAATAACCCCAAGCGTTTCCCAACTTGTTCAAGTAACTGTAATTCATCTTTGGTGCAATCAAATTCTTCTCCAAGCTGATCAAATGTCAGCCACCCAAACAATTGGTCTTCATGAATAATCGGTATAAAAATCACAGAGGACAAATCAAATAATTTTATATGCTCTTCTTTCACATAATTTTTAGGGTCTCTTAAATAAATCGGTTTCTTAGAGCCAAAAACTAAATCTTGTGCAGTGAGCCGCCCCTTCATGCTCTGTACTTTTGAAAGCTCTGCACCAATGACCCCGTAGAATTGATTTGACCATGGGACATATGCATAAAAGACACATCTTTTATATTGAAAATACTCTTCACATTTTTTTAATATAGAGGCTAAATCTTGATATCCAGAACAACGAATCAGTAGCTTATTAAGCTGATCTAACAATAGAAGATTTTTCAGTTCCAAACTTTCATGTGATTCGGACTTTTTCTTATGCCCTTCCTCATATTTGTTATAACTTTGAACAAGATAAGTAAACATCGATAGTAAAAACATTACTATTGCGTTCATTCGGCTATGTTTCTGTTGAATCATAAAGGTAATCAAGGACTTCTCAAGTATTAATTGAAACAGGTTCAAGCTTCTCATATCTATAATGGAAAATTGTGATTGAAGCCACGTATCTAAATAACCTCCATATTCTTCATTGATATCTTCAATATCAATATGAGTTAACAGAAGAATAAACGAATCCAACAGCATCATAGTCCTTTTTCGATCCGACTCAGAAATAGAAGGCTCTAGATGAAGATAGATATTTATATTTTCTTCTAGCTGTTTGCTATAGATTTTAATGAACAAGACGAATTCTTGGAATGTAACTTCTTCATTTGAATGGGTCATATAAATCCTGCTCCTTCACAGAATTGAGCTTCAGGAAGCCCACTTCTTCAGAGGTGGCAGGAATGAAGTGCTTTTTTCTTTATAGAACATATGTTTATGTTCTATATTGTGAATAATCAAAAAAAGAAAGGAGTGACGGGTAATGGCGAAAGGGAAGAAAGATTGTTTTGTTATAGAACTCAAGTTACTTATAGATA
>NZ_JBHJTF010000060.1:0-23232 GCF_042267565.1 Lysinibacillus sp. NPDC056232
TTGAATGTTGGTGTGGTAACTACATTCTACACGAGGTCGTTATGGGCTTCCTTTATATTGACTTCTGGGTGTTGCACTTAATCTTACAATCCGTCGTGTTAAAAAACAAAATGGTCAAGCAAATCTTTGAGAATGTTTTGGAGCTTTAAATGAGGGTGATTTCCATTCCATGTTACTCGCTTTCCTGTGAGCTACAGTCGGAACGGAAATCAACTCCCTCGTTTTGCCGAAGAGCCATACTTTAAGACACCTTAATTTCATGTATTTCAACAACATGCAAAGGGAACAATTAAGGTCGTTCCCTTTTTTATATTCCCCTATTAGAAAATTCTACTTTTCATATTAGTAACTTTGTGTATAATTCATAATAGTAGTTTTAGGGGGAAATATATGAAAAGAAAGTATAAAGTGATTATTACCATTGTCAGTCTTCTATTAGTATTGTTTGTTGTGGCTGGATTTTTTGCAGGGAATTATTTTTATAACTTCGCCTTAAATCCTAATACTGATAAATCAGATGTGTTTAATGCTCCGCACAATTCTATTGCGGTTATTCCTAAGGATGCTAAAGAAAAAGAAGAGAGTGAGAAGTGGTTTAAAGAGAATTACAAGGACTCTTATATACAGTCTTTCGATAATTTGAAATTACATGCCTATACGCTAAAAAATACAAACGAAACAAATAAATGGGCAATTGTTTTCCATGGATATTCATCTGAAGGTTCACAAATGACAAAGTATGCTAAGCATTTTTATGATGCCGGCTATAATGTTCTCGTACCTGATGCAAGGGCTCATGGAAAAAGTGAGGGTGACTATATCGGTATGGGTTGGCACGATCGACTTGATGTAGTCTCTTGGATTAATAATGTTATCAGTTCTGATAACAACGCTGAAATTGTTTTGTATGGTGTTTCCATGGGAGGCGCTACAGTAATGATGGCCTCAGGAGAGGATCTACCTAGCAATGTTAAGGCTATTATTGAGGATTGCGGTTATTCCTCAGTTTGGGATGAATTCTCCTATCAATTGCAAGAAATCTTCAATTTACCTGAATTTCCTATTATGCACTTTTCTTCAATTGTTACGAAGTTAAGAGCTGACTTTACACTTGGTGAAGCTGATAGCGTCAAGCAAGTAGCAAAATCGAAAACACCGATGCTATTCATTCATGGAAGTAATGATACATTTGTTCCATCTGATATGCTAGATGAAGTATATGAAGCTGCCAATGTACCGAAGGAGAAATTTATTGTTGAAGGTGCTGGACATGGCGGTGCAGAAAGCGTTGCTGGTGACTCTTATTGGGAAACTATTAATAACTTTTTAGCAAAATATGTAGAGTAAATGTCTTTTTTCTACCGTTCAGGTGCCTGTCATAAAGCACCTGAACGGTTTTTTAGGTCTACCCGAGCAGTTTTCGAACAAAAAAACTCCATTTTGAAAAAGAGTTAATCAAAATGGAGTAAACTCTCTAAATGAAATTTGTATCCATTCCCCTGCAATTTTTAGAAATAAATGCTTTGGAAACCTTGAAGTATTTGTAAATCAATTCTATCTGCTTTTGTCCTCTGAATGATAAAATCTAATCCTTTTTTTGTGTTATCTGCAAATTTAGGCAATGCTTCAAGAGCATCTGTTAAAGGTTTGTTGAAGTTGTCCCAATGTATTGGAATAATAAGTTTTGGTTGTATTTTCCGCACGGTTTGCTCATAATACATATTTTGAAAATCTTGATCTTGAGCTCCTAATACTCCTATTCCTAAAAATAAAACATCAGCATGAATGTCATCTAATGCCCCTTCTATATAATTAGCACTTGGTTTAACAAAGAATGTTTTATTGTGATGCGTAATCAAGAAATCGTATGAAGAATCTTCATGATAATCTAGAGCTTTTGCTGGTTGTTTAAGTGGCTCTTTTATTTTTACTCCTTCGTCAAAGGTTGGTGAATGCTTCGATTGAAGGACAGTAACAGTAAAATCACCAAACTGCATAGCTGTATTTACTTCGTATACAGACATCTGTTTCATATTTATACCATTACCAAGCCCTATATTAATTGCTGATTCTGAACCGTATACATGCGTCCCAGTTTGTTTAGCGATATAAGCTAAATCTAACGCATGATCATAATGTGTATGAGCGATAAACAATCCCCGGAGCTTATTATTATCAATTCCTATTTTCTTAAAGGCTTTATTTACAGCATTTGCATCAGTTTTTACAGTACTAAAAGGCAACATTTTTAATAAGGGCGGCCTAGAAATAAAACCATCAATCATTAATTGTGTGTTGCCATCATCAAATAATAAAGATGATGTTCCTAAAAACGTGACCTTTATCCGATCTTGATTTAATGTTTGCTTTGTTTCCGGAGCGTAATATTCCTTGTATTGTTGAATATCTGCTGAAGATGCTAAAAACTTATAATAAACAAAAGTGGAAGCGATTATCATCAATCCTAATCCTACAATAATAATCTTGCGCCTTTTACTTATTATGTATTTCAAACAATACTCTCCTCTCAAAACATAATATTTTATTGGCGTTTCATCCACTCGCAAAGTGCATGTACTGTTTCTCTATTTTTGACCGGTGGATACTGATGAGCATAGCGAAGATCATACCATGTTTCAAATGTTTTATTGGCATCCTTCAAATAAAATTCTAACTGTCTTGCATGTTCAATATCTACATTTTCATCACGATAGCCATGAATAATAAGTACTGGAGCTGTAATGTGCTCTATCTCAAATAGAGGTGTTCGAGCATCATAAGCCTCTGGTACACGATTAGGCGTCCCTCCAATAACACGCTTCATCATCCGGCGCATATCTGTTCGCTCCCAATATGTAGCTGTTGCATCAGATACTCCGGCCCATGTCACAACAGAGGTAATATCTCTACGCAAGATTGCAGTCCAAAGTGCCATAATACCACCACGTGAAAAGCCAAAGACATGGATATTATCATTACAGAACTGTTTTAGCACGTCTACTGCATATACAGCATCATAACGATCAGCTCCTGCAAACTCATCTCGACCTTCTCCACCTCGATTACCACGGTAATATGGAGCAAAAACAATAAAGCCTTGAGCTGCAAACTGTGCGACACGCGAAGGTCTAACCATGCCAATGCTTTGCATGCCTCCCCGCAAATATAAAAAGCCATCATATGTACCTTCTGCCTTAGGCTCCGCTAATAATCCCTTCACACGTATACCCTGTGACATATACGTGATTTCCGTTAAACGAATAGCTGGATTGGGCGAAGGATAAGGACGTTTTCCAACGATCTTACCATTGGTCATAATGCTTCAACTCCTCCAGCATTTTCTGCATACCTTCATCCTTCATATGAAAGCTTAAATTTGGATGATGAGCAAATTCTTCATCCGTTAGCCAAGTCATCCCTGAAGTTTCTAAATCAAAATCAATGTCCTCCTGCCCCACAAACTGTGCAGTAAAGACCGTTTTACAAAATAAGATATCATCATGAACGGCGTATTCTGCAAACCATCTAAGGTTTTTTACATGAACACCCGTCTCCTCGAATACTTCCCTAATTGCTGCCTGCTCCAATGTTTCGCCAGGTTCTTGCTTTCCACCTGGAACTTCTACACCACGGCGTTTATGAATCGTACATAACCACTTATTTTCATGCTTTAATAAAACAAGTACATGCTTAGGCTCAATGGCCAATTCGCCTCTTTTAAAACTTAAATCCACTTGTAAACCATTTAAATCTGTAAATGTAAACATGCTCTTCAACTCCTTTTTCTCTATTTCATACACTGAGTCGAATCAGCGTTACGGTGATAATCTTTTATTTCACTATAGTGTATTCATGTATCTATAATCAACAAATAAAATCACTAATATTAACTTCCATTAAGCGGTGCGATAGGTGTCTTTTTAACAAGAAGTAATACCACATCTAATACTATGTTCATTCGATTGCGAACAATAACAGTGCCACAAATCGGAATTTTTTTACTCCTATCTACTAGCGCTCAAAACATGATCTCTTCTCTTATGACAATGGTTAATCCGTCAAAAGAAATTAGCTTTCATCAATATAAAAAAGAGTCACTGATGTTTTTCAGTGACCCTACCTTTAGACACGTTTATTGAAATATGGAAGCTGTTCCACAAATGCCTTCGTATCCGCATCTCCATACTCATGAACAAGTGCATAGATTTTTTTTAATCGTAAATCAATTTCATCATTTTCTCTATCAAGATGATACTGTATATATGGCAATTGCGCACGCCATGCATTCGCAATTTCTAACATCTGCATTTGCTGAAAAATCTTTTCAAATACATCTAATGCTTGGCGATCTATGTTGAGTTCAAAGTTCCACTGTCCTGCATATGGATTTGTATAATATGTTCTATTGGCAAGTGAAAAATATACACGCTGACGTTCCATCTTAAAACACTCCTTTTTCCATAGTATGGAGGTAAACGAGTCGTTTTATTCGCTGGAATGTCAAACTTACTTCACAACTAAGTTAGATAATCTAATTTATAATAGAAAGAAAGGAATAAGGAACGGAGTGAATGCCATGAGTTTAATCACACTCTTAATTGTAGGAGCAATCATCGTTATTTTAGTAACGGTCGCGACTATTATTAGTGTCAACCGTGCGTATGCTTTTAAACATACAGTTGATGAAAAACCTCAGCAAAGATTTCATCAAGATAATGACTAGTTCAATTTATACATTTTTTTATGAAATTCTTTTATAATACTATTAACAAATAGAATTTGGAGTGAACGCAATGGGAGTACCATTACCAATAATCATTATGATCGCAATGATGATGCTTATGTTTGGCGTTTCTGTCATTGTCTTGTTGAAGAAAAAAGGCAATTTCTTTACACAAACTATCGATGCTAAGCCTAAGCAAATTAACGCTCAACAAGAGGACAAGAAAATATGAAATATCCCTTTATATGGCTCATTAAGTTTTACAGAAAATTTATATCACCCATGACACCGCCATCCTGTCGCTTCCATCCTACATGCTCCTCCTATGGACTTGAAGCTTTTCAAAAACACGGTGCCATTAAAGGATTCTATTTAACGATTAAACGTATATCAAAATGCCAGCCATTCCATCCAGGTGGCTTTGATCCAGTACCTGAAAAATGGCCTTCGAAAAAGAATTAATTTTCGAGGGTCATTTTTTCTTGTGCTTTTTTCAGATGTGCGTTATTATAGGAACTGTTCTAAAAAATAAATCGTAATGGTTACTATTTGAAAGAGGTATGCTATAAGATGAAAAAAGTATTTTTGTTATTTTTAGTTGCAGTTCTTGCCCTATTCACTGCTGCCTGTGGGAATAAATCAGCTACTTCCAAACAGTCAGAAACAAAGGATAAATTAACAATTTACACGACTGTCTATCCATTAAGTTATTTTGCACAACGAATTGGTGGCGATTTTGTAGAGGTTTCTTCTATTTATCCTGCTGGCGCTAACGAACACACATTTGAGCCAACACAAAAAGATATGATGAAATTAGCAGATGCTGATGTATTTTTCTATATCGGCTTAGGACTAGAAGGCTTTGTTGAAAATGCCAAAAAGACTCTAGCTAATGAAGATGTAACAATGGTGGCAACAGCAGATCAGGTTTCAGATGAAAAATTAGCTATGAGTACAGGTCACACACATGATGATGAAGAGGAAGCACATCATGATCATGAAGATGGACACGATGATCATGATCACGGTAATGTAGATCCACATGTTTGGCTATCACCAACGATCAGTCAAGACTTAGCACTTTCCATTAAAAACACTCTAGTTGAAAAAATGCCAGAACAAGAAACCACATTTACAGCTAACTACGAGGCATTGGTAAAAGAACTACAAGATTTAGACAACGAATTTAAAGCAATGGCTGATAAAGCGCAAGAGAAAACGTTCTTCGTATCACATGCAGCATTTGGCTATATCGCAGGACAGTACGGCTTAAAGCAAGTTCCAATAGCCGGTTTAAACTCACAAAATGAGCCTTCTCAAAAAGAACTTACGGCGATTGTTGATAAAGCAAATGATTTGCATATTCACTACATTTTATTCGAGCAAAATGTCTCTTCTAAACTAGCCGAGGTTATCCAAAAAGAGGTCGGAGCAGAGTCTCTTGTCTTGCATAATTTAAGCGTTTTAACAACAGATGATGTGAAGAAAAATGAAACATACTTCACCCTTATGAAGAGAAATATTAAAACTTTAAATACTGCAATCAATTATTCCTCGGAATAATTGCGTCCGGAATCGGCTTTGTGCTTAGTCCTGCAGATGTTTTTTGCGCGAAAGCGTAGCGGCAGCAGCACCGATGCAGGTCAGTTAGCCGTTATCGCATGGATGCGATGATTTTAGGCTAACATCCTTTATGCACTCCTTTCCGATTCCGTGACATCCGCCGGAGGCTTTAACTTCTTTCAGTGGGTGTTTGGACACCCGCTGAAAGAAGTTAAACGATCACAAATAAATGAACAAGGAGGTGCCCCGAAAATCATATGGGACACCTCCTTTATTATGACGTATTTTTCTTGTGGCATTCGTTTTTCCGCTCTATAAATACTAATTAGCCCTTTTTTCTTATCGACAGCATTTTGTATTATCTTTCGATTCGCCTTTACTTGGGCTATATTACTTTCTAAAATGATTGGTTCCCATTCATTAAGATGTACCTGAACACTCTTATCGCTTTTATGACCTTTCAAAAGCACTGTAGGCTGTTCTATTAATGGCTTTACTATTTGTTTATTTTTACTTAAAACGGACAGCCCTTTATCAAAGGCAAAATAACCATCCAGTATTGGTTTTGTAAGAGCTTCAACCTTATTCGTTTTTTGTAAATCAAAATAGGCTTCGCTTGTAGCAGCTGGGAAACTCGTATAGTCCCAAGAGTGATCCTGTGCTAATTGGCGATCAGACACTAAAAAATAATTATAACGGACCTCACCCTTACGATCAGGCAACGGATCATCCCAGGTAACGTCGATATGATACCATGCATTATCAAGCTTTACCAAGACCCAGGCGTGTAGTTGTTCCCCTACTTTTCCTGGCACATATTGTACCTCAAAGCCTTGCATCTCTAGCATTCGATAGAGCACTAGAGCATATGCCTGACAAACCCCCTTTTTTTCCGTAAGCAATGTGTAGGGAGAATATGGACTTCCTTCGGTTTCCTTTGAATATTCAGCAGATAGGACGATAAAATCATGTGCAGCTTGTATTTTTTGCAATTCACTTAATCCATGCATGGGTGCAATAATATTCGTCAAAGTCTGTTCTACAAACACTTCCTCTTCCTGTGAAAGATGATAGGTAAACTCAAATCTAATGACAATATTATTGGTATAGCCATCATATTTCCATTTAAAACTAGAAATATTGGCGTAAATATATGGATCTTGAATAGCATATTTAATAAGCTCTGATAGTTCATCTTTTATTTCCGTCGTATTACCAGTATAATGAATGTCAAATTCAGTAGTTAATTGCATGACTTGTTGTTGAATTTGATATTGTAGTGATTCTATTGAATTGGCAGTTGCAATGTTCTTTTGTTCATAGTTTGCGAATACTTGCACATGACTCATTTGTAGAACAAATAATATAATGACAACATTATATATATATTTTCTCATATGAGTCATTCTCCTTTACTCTAGTTTATGCCTGTCAGTTCTTATTATGTTAATGAATGATTAATTTAATCCTAAGAATTTACTAAAATGACTCTTAAAACGAATAAAAGAAGCCTTCTTATAAATGAAGGCTTCCTTTTATAGTGTTGAAAAAAACTATTTTTTAGTTGAAATAAATGAAAGTATGGCTGTTCTGCAAAACGAGGGGTTGATTTCCGTTCCGGCTAGGCGCTTTGTTGCTGCCGCTTCGCTTTCGCACAGATAAAACATTTGTTGCTGCCGCTTTGCTTTCGCACAGATAAAACATTTGTTGCTGCCGCTTCGCTTTCACACAGATAAAACATTTGTAGCTGTCGCTTTGCTTTCGCACAGATAAAACATTTGTAGCTGTCGCTTTGCTTTCGCTACAGAAAACATTTGTTGCTGCCGCTTTGCTTTCGCACAGATAAAACATTTGTTGCTGTCGCTTTGCTTTCGCTACAGAAAACATTTGTTGCTGCCGCTTCGCTTTCGCACAGATAAAACATTTGTTGCTGTCTTTTTGCTTTCGCTACAGAAAACATTTGTTGCTGCCGCTTTGCTTCGCTGCAGGGTCTTATCTGTGACGCTGATCCCCGAGGAGTCGCCCAGTCGTAACGAAGATCAACTTATCCGCATGACATACGTTTTAACAAAATGACATCCAACTTTTTAGTTTGAGCGGGACCTTTTCAGGAGTTATTGCCCAACTTTTAAATTTTATCGACCAACTTCTGAATTTTATCTACCAACTTTCACGTTTTATCTACCAACTTTCACGTTTTATCTACCAACTTTCACGTTTTATCTACCAACTTTCACGTTTTATCTACCAACTTCTGAATTTTATCGACATCCACCTTCCGAAGAGCAAAAAGGATTCACACACAAAACTGTGCGTGAATCCCTTTACTTTATCATAGCGTTCATTCTTAATTGCACAAATTAAAAATACTACGCTATCATTGATTGGAGTGGAAGGCTACTCGACTCCCGTGGGAAAGCGAGACAGGCGAGACCCTGCACGGAGCGGATGTTTTCTGTTCGAAAGCGTAGCGACAGCAACAACGAAAGCGAAGGAAGCGGCTCGACGCTCGCCCACAGGAAGCTCTGCTCTGCGCGAAAGCGAAGCGTCAGCGACAAAACGAGTAGCCTGCAACGGAAATCTCTCTTATTTAAGCGCCTAAACATTCATAATCATTTTGTTATTCCTTCATTAATTTTCTACGAAGTAGCTTATTGGCGCCGTTTCGTGGGAGCTCGTCCGTAACAATAATTTCTTTTGGTATTTTATATTTCGCAAGCTTCTTTTGACAAAATGCTTGTATTTGCTCTACCTGTGCTTCTTCTTTTAATACAACAAAGGCGATTGGTACCTGTCCCCACTCATCATCATCAATGCCGCATACTCCCGCTTCCTTGACAGCAGGATGTGTAAGTAGCACATTTTCAATTTCAGCAGGATAAATATTTTCACCGCCTGAAATAATTAAATCAGCCCGACGATCAATGACAAACAAATAACCTTCTTCATCTATATAGCCAATATCCCCAGTATGGAGCCAGCCATCAAACGTTGCATCTTTTTGGGCAAAACGACCAATGTACCCTGGTGTAACATGTGGACCACGTATGCAAATTTCTCCTTCACCATTGTCATTTGGCTCAGCAATGCGAATTTGATTAAAAAATAATGGTTTTCCCGCTGAACCAATTTTTTGCATCGCATCTTCATTTGCTAATGTTGCAGTTTGTGACGAAGTTTCAGTCATACCATACGTTTGAGCTACAGCTAAATTTAATGCATGCGCTCTCTTTAAATAATCCACTGGCACAGGTCCACCACCCGCTAGCATCATTTTAAATTTCGGTGAGGCTTGTGCATTGTTCTGTTCAAGAGTATGTAGAATTCGTTCCAATGTGACAGCGACTACTGACATATGTGTAACCTCGCCATCCATTATATGTTGGGAAATGGCTTCTGCATCAAATTGATCATATAAATGCACTTTATTACCGTACAACAGTGAACGCACTAAAATAGAAAAGCCGCTAATATGAAAAAGTGGTACAGCACATAACCAAGTATCATCCGCATGCAAACCTATATTTAAAACGGAGGCCGTTGCACTTGCCTGGTGATTTCCTACTGTTTGACATACACCCTTTGGAAAACCAGTCGTACCAGATGTGTACATAATCGATGTCGTTTGATTTAAAGACCATTCTTTCGTAATATTAATAGCCTTTTCTGTACTTTTTTCTATAGTAGAAAATAAATAATAAGTCGTATGTGATGGTAGTTTTTCTATATCCTCATCGGCAACTAATACTGCCATAGCCTCTGAATCCTCTAGCTGGTAAGCAATTTCATCCTGTGTTAGCCTACGATTTAGCATGACCATTTCACATTGTAAATGCATACATGCGTACATCATAATGACAAGTGAAGGCTTACTCGGCCCCATTATGGCAATACGGTCTCCTTGCTTAATATCTAGGGCTGTAAGTTGACGAGCACGTTTTAAAGATAACTCATTTAACTCTTGAAATGTCCAAGTCTGCCCATTATATGTTAAACCGTTTCGTAAAGGTGTTAAATATGCTCGCTGTAAAACCCAATTCAGATACATCTAATAATTCCTCCAATCTTCCTTAATCTTACCGTTTCATTGTATTATGCATCTATCCGCCAGTAGGACATGGTGTTCCGTCACTCTGCCAAGTCTATCCGTCTTACCCGTTTAGATATACAAAAAGCTCGTATCTCATTAGGATACGAGCCGTTCAACGCTTCAGATCATCAAGGGAATCTTGGGAATTGACCGAAATCTGGTTGACGTTTCTCTTTAAATGCGTCACGACCTTCTTTAGCTTCATCTGTTGTGTAGTAAAGAAGAGTAGCGTCGCCAGCCATTTGTTGAAGACCAGCTAAACCGTCTGTATCTGCATTCATTGCTGCTTTTAAGAAGCGTAGAGCAGTTGGAGACATTTGTAGCATTTCTTCACACCATTGTACAGTTTCATCTTCTAATTGCTCATAAGGAACAACTGTGTTAACTAATCCCATATCAAGTGCTTGCTGTGCATCATATTGACGGCAAAGGAACCAAATTTCACGCGCCTTTTTATGACCGATAATACGTGCAAGATAGCCTGAGCCATAACCAGCATCGAATGAACCAACTTTTGGTCCAGTTTGTCCAAAGCGAGCGTTATCAGCAGCAATTGTTAAGTCACAGACAACGTGTAATACGTGTCCTCCACCGATTGCATAACCTGCAACCATCGCTACTACAGGTTTTGGAATAACACGGATTAAACGTTGTAAATCAAGAACGTTTAGACGTGGGATCTCATCTTCACCAACGTAACCGCCATGGCCGCGTACTTTTTGGTCTCCACCTGAACAGAAGGCATGCTCACCTTCACCAGTTAAAATGATAGCTCCAACATTTTTATCATCACGTGCACGTGAAAAAGCATCGATCATTTCCATTACCGTTTTTGGTCGGAATGCGTTGCGCACTTCTGGACGGTTAATCGTAATTTTTGCGATACCGTTATAGAACTCATACTTAATGTCTTCATAAGTATGTAAACTAGTCCATTGACGTGTCATTGAATTGCCTCCTAATAATTAAATTCGTCTCGTTCAAAATCGAGGCGATAACGTAAAAATAACATTACGTTAAATACTCCTCTACTATTGTAGCAAACTCAGCGGGATTTTCCACATGAATTGCATGTCCAGCGTCATTTACTGTCGCATGTTTGGCATTTTTTAATAACGCTTTCATTTCTAGTGCAATTTTACAAAATTTATCATCTAGTGAGCCTGCCATTAAAAGCACAGGAAATTCAAGCTTCTCCAATGCCATCCAATTTGATGGTTGACTTCCTGTACCAATGCCTCGTAAGCTACCTGCCAAGCCTTCTTCCTTCTGAGAAAGTCGTTCGAACCTAATCGCTTCTTGCACATTGTGTGATAAACACTTTTGAGATTCAAACAAAGGAATGTTTTCCCATGCATTGACAAATGATAACAATCCATTACTAATTATTTTTTCAGCAAGAGCGTTATCCCTCTCACAACGTTCAGAACGTTCCTTTGCAGTTCGTAAACCTGGCGAAGCACTTTCTAAAATTAGCTTTTCAATGCGTTCAGGGTAGGAGTTTGCATACGATAATGCAACTCTCCCACCCATTGAATAGCCTAGCAGCGTAAATTTCTTAAGCTCTAACTGGCAAAAAACTTCCTCTAAATCTTGGATTTGCTCTTGCATAGAGAAACGGCTAATTTGCTGGGGTATAGCGGTTTGACCATGTCCGATTAAATCAATGGCAATAACTCGTACACTAGGTAGAGCTTTCGCTAAATTCCGCCATGTAGCCGTACTACCTGTAAAACCATGCAATGCAACGAGCGTTTGCTCCGCTTCTTCATTCCAGATTTCCAAGTTCGTTACAAGCCCTCGAATCATTAGCTTTGCCATACTTTTAACCCCGCATTAATGCGATTCCACAGTGCCCGATGCGCATACACATTTTCCTCTCGATTCGTGAAAATTTCAATTAAGCGCATTGGTCGTTTTTTCATCGTAGTGAACTTTACTGATAGCTCTGAAATATCATCTACTCGTATATAATCCATATCGTACATATTGGCAATATCATGGAATTTAAGGGCAGTTGGCGTACCAAATAAATCTTCATAATGTGCCTCAACTGTAGATTGTGGTAAATAAGAGAAAATACCGCCGCCATCATTATTCATAACGATTATTGTTAGGTTGCATTCCTGGTATCTTGAAGCAATTAGCCCGTTGACATCATGTAAAAAGGCTAAATCGCCAATAAGCAAGTAGGTTTCTCGGTTATTTCCTTCACTAAAGCCCATTGCAGTCGATACGACGCCATCAATACCATTCGTTCCACGATTCGCGACAATACGAAGATCCTTCTGTGTCGCCATTAAAAACGTATCAATATCACGCACTGGCATACTGCTACTAACAAAAATATCACTGCCATTAGGAATCATTTTTAGTAATCGACTTACCATTGCTCCCTCATCAATCGCACCATCCGAATAGTGTTCAATATACTCTAGTGCTATATCATTAGCATCTTGCCATTCAGCTAAATACGCTGCTTCTAATGCTGTTTCAGAGACTTCTAATTGCGTGAACCACTCACCAATACTTGCATGAACAAAATGAGTAGACACACCTGTAGCATCACGGAACATCGGATCTTCATCGACAACAATATAAGCATTAGGATGAGATTTAGTTATAAATTGCATGATAAATTTAGAAACAGGCTGTGCTCCTAAACGTAGTACCGTATCTGGTTTAACTAATGCTTTAAAATCTTCACTTTTCATAATTGCATCGTACGTTGTCACAATATATGGCAGACAATCCTCTGGGACGGAAGCCCGCATATTGGATAGACTCTCGACAATGACCGGCCATTTTAATTGGCGAACAAACTCCCACATAATTGTTAAATCTGTACCAAGTGCTAGCTCACCAATAATAACAAAGCCTCTTTTAGTTGCACGTAAAATCTCCGATAGCTCTTGTTGAGTCGCCATTGAAGGTATTAACTGACCCATACTACTGTGCTTAAATGTCGCTTCTGGAAGTTCCTCTCGAAAATCAATCAACAAAGGTTCTCTAAACGGTACATTAATATGCACTGGTCCAAATGGTGCACTCATTGCAATCGCTACCGCACGTGCAATATGGCGCTCGATAAACGGCAAGGTTGGTGCGGCACCATCTGCCAAAGGGAAATCCACGCTCCATTTTACATTTGTACCATATAAATTCGGCTGATTAATAGCCTGTGGTGCACCCACCTCTCGCAATTCATGTGGACGATCAGCTGTGATGACAATTAACGGTACACGAGCATAGCTTGCTTCAACAATGGCAGGAAAATAGTTTGCCGCAGCTGTTCCCGATGTGCATAAAAGAACAACAGGTTTTGCTGTAGCCTTTGCAATTCCTAACGCAAAAAAGGCAGCAGATCGCTCATCAACCTGACGATACATATGGAGCTGTTTCGTTGAAGCAAATGCATAAGCTAAAGGTGTCGAACGTGAGCCAGGGCTGACTACAACGTTTTCAACACCAGCTTGCACTAGTGATGCTACCATTTTATAAACATAATCCGTTAACATTTCTCGTTCACTCATGTAATTGTCCTCCTAGCGCGCGAAGCATTGGACGGAATTTCACTAATGTTTCCTCATATTCAGATTGTGGCTCTGAATCTGCTACTATACCGCCACCAGCATATAAATAAGCTTTATCCTTAAGTAAAGCAGCCGAACGAATGGCCACTGCAAATTCCCCATTGCCTTCAGCATCTACCCAACCAATTGGAGCTGCGTAAAGTCCACGATTCATCGGCTCATACTTACGTATAGCTGCCATTGCCTCTTTCCTTGGCACACCACCTAAAGCTGGCGTTGGATGTAAAGACTTTGTCAGTTGTAATATGGTTGCCTCATTATTCAACTGACCTTCAACAGGTGTATATAAATGTTGTATATCTCTAATCTTTAGTAAGCGAGGACTATTTGGTACTTTCATCTCCACACAATTTTTACGGAATGTTTCCGCAATCATATCGACAACATATTGATGCTCGCCACCATTTTTCGAATCATTTAATAAGCTTTGTCCATAGGCTTCATCTTCCTCTGCTGTCTTACCACGTTTAATAGAACCTGCCACACAAGATGAAAAGGCGCGGCCCTTTTCTACTTTTACAAGACGTTCAGGGGACGCACCAAAGAACAATAATTCTTGACGTTCTAAACCAAATAAATAGCTCTCTGGCTGCTCATGAATAATTTGTGATAGTACCTGTGGTGAAGAAACTTCTTCTTTAAATTGCAATGCTAGCGACCGTGCAATAACAACTTTATCTGCCTTCTTTTGCTTAATCAATGCTGTTACTTGGTCAATTGACGCTAAATATGGCTCCTTATATGGCTCAAAATAACTTGTGATTTCAGGCTTTGAATACGTTTTCACTTCTTTTACCTGAGCAGCATGAATTAAATGATCTCGCTCTTTACGTAACGCGTCAAACTGAGACTCTGCCTGTCCATTTTTTGAAATAAGATGGATACTTACAAACGCTTTGTCATCACGTATGACAAGCTGATATGTTGCGAGCGCAAAAAAAGCCTCTGGAAAGTCTGTCCACTCCCCAGCAACATTATTTTGTGGATCGAATGTAAATCCGCCAAACAAAATTGGCTGTAGCTCACTTTGTCCCTTAACACAGTTTTTCGTTAAGCTTTTCCATTCAGCTTCTATTGCATCGTAGCGATCATTTTTGGCGTTATTTTGAATCGTATAGGCATGTCCTAGCCCTACTAATGTCATTGTTTTTTCTCTATTTTGCCAATAAAATCGTTCACCTTTATAATGCTCCTCACCCGCTGCATAAAATGCGAGCGCCGATAAGCGACTTACTTCAATTGTTTCCATATAAAAATGAAGGCTTTGGCCCAAAGAGTCCACTTCTACCTCTGTGGCTTGGTACCACTTCTGTTGCATGAAAATTACCTCCGTTGTTGCAATGTACATAATGAATGACGCACGGTATGTTTTGTACTTGTTCTACACTTTCAGTCATAAATATCAACTGCTTTGGCTTTTCTTTAACATAAATTGACCAAAACTTTGCATTATGAAGTGAGCGTTTGTACTTTTTCCACATCATATTTCTTTTGCTTTAACTTCTTTCAGCGGGTGTTTGGAAACCCCTGAAAGAAGTTAAAATAGCCGTCATTTTTTAATTGCTAGCCTATTTTTCGTACTGTTGCTATTATCTTAATTATTGTTTTCAGTTCATAAATGCATGTTCTATTGTATCATTTTTTTTACCTGAACTGTATGTAATAAGCTGTGAACCTACCCATTTTCTCATTCTTCGTATAAAATAAGAATAGTCTACAACATTTGAAGGAGAGAAAGACCTTATGACCAAAGTCATTGAAGCTGATAAGGGTTTTAAAGTTTGGTGGCATTTAACACGTCCACATACTTTAACCGCTTCATTCGTTCCAGTATTTTTAGGAACAGCGATTGCCTTAGCAATTGAAAAACAAACCATTGATTTCGGACTATTTTTTGCTATGCTCATTGCAAGTATGCTTATACAAGCGGCAACAAATATGTTCAATGAATATTACGATTACAAATTAGGATTAGACAATGAAAATTCTGTCGGTATCGGCGGTACGATTGTGCGTCACGGTGTTCAACCAAAAACAATTATGATGATTGCCTTAAGCTTTTATGCAATCGCTATGCTACTTGGCATTTACATATGTGCCTCTACCTCTTGGTGGCTTGCTGCTGTCGGGCTTGTTTGTATGCTTATTGGTTTTTTATATACTGGAGGACCTTACCCAATAGCCTATTCACCATTCGGAGAACTTGTATCTGGTGCTGTTATGGGAATGGGGATTGTCTTAATCGCCTTTTATATTCAAACACTTACAATAACATTTGATGCTGTTTTGCTTTCAGTACCAAGTATGATTTTAGTTGGGGCGATTATGCTGTCCAACAATATCCGTGATATCGTTGGCGATACAGAGGGTGGTCGAAGAACGCTTGCTATTTTAGTAGGTCGTGATAATGCCATTTCTGTTTTATCTGGCTTTTTTATCGTTTCGTACTTATGGGTAATCGCCCTTGTAGCAATTGATGGTATAACTTTTTGGGCACTAATCATTTTCTTAAGTGTTCCAAAGCCACTTCGTGCGATTCAAATTTTCCGCGATAAAAAAGAAGCCAAAGAAGTTATGCCTGCGATGAAATTTACAGCGCAAACAAATACATTCTTCGGCTTCCTTTTAGGAGTAGGTTTATTAATTCAATATTTCTTTTATTAAGATCCATTATTAAAGAGGCAGCAGCTTTAACGAGTTGCTGCCTCTTTTACATAGCGTCGAAAATTATTACTTGCAATACCGCGAACTTCTTCCATTGAAAAATGTTCACGTAATGCCTCTAACAAATTTTGTGCCTCTCCTGCGTGTGCTAATCCTTTTACAGTAGCATCTATTCCATCGAAGTCTGAACCTAGTCCAAGGTGCTCTACCCCTACTATATTCGCTAGATGCTTCACATGCGCTACTAAATCATCCATCGTAGCATTGTCATGGATAAAAGGCGGGTAGTAAACGACATGAATATGCCCTCCATGCTTGACTAGTGCTTTTGCCTGAGCATCGGTTAAATTTCTTGGATGATCACAAATTGCACGTGCGTTGCTATGGCTCGCAATGATATGCTTCGCTAGTGGCAAGACATCCCAGAAGCTCTGTTCATTTAAATGGGATACATCGATAATAATATCTCGCTCATTTAGCAAGTCTATAACCTCTTTACCAAATGGTTTTAAACCAAGGCTTGCATCCTGTTCAGCACCGTGGGCCACAGCATTTTCCTCATTCCACGTTAAGCCAACTAACTTCACACCTGCATCTAATATTGCAGCAAGCTTTGCTAAATCTTCACCGATTGGACCACAGCCCTCTAAGCTTAAAATTGCACCAATTTCATGCGGAGCTAAAGTATCTAATTGCGACCAATCTGTAATATGCACCATGCCCTCAGTTTGTAATACATGTGTATGGAAGGCTTCAATTTGCCGCACAGCCTCTAAAAATTGCATACTTTGCGGAATTTTAGGATTAATAAAAATAGCAAATACTTGTGCCTTAACCCGACCTAATTGTAATCTCTGTTGATTGGCTTGCAAACGTACATCATCTTCAAATTTTGCCGCTTCTAAAGTTGTTAATTTCAATAGAGCATCGCAGTGTAAATCAATTATGTTCATATTCTCACCTCATACAGCTATTATACTGCCTGTGAGTGAAAATGCTTACTAAGTTTTATCTTGAGGTGTATCAGAAGAGCCAAATTCCTCAAGTTCTATGAAATCATCCGATCTTGGCGTAGAAGACAACACATCTTCCTCTACTGGCCTTAAATTATCCTCTTTGTGCTCCGCATGCTCAACACATGTCAATGCTTCCGGCTTAGCTTCTAAACGACCAATAGGAATCTCTTCACCACATATAGCGCATTTGCCATAGGTACCGTCCTTCATCGCTTGCAATGCTCGTTTTATTTCTTCAGCATGGTCCCCACGATGCTCATCAATCACCATTTCCGTTAGCTGATCCGTTAAATCACTCGCATTGTCAGCTGGATGATTATCATAATTAGATAGCTCTGTCGCTTGTGGACGCTCTGATTCCTCCTGTTGCTTTTCTATTTCCTGTAGTTCCTGCTCTAATTGCTTTTTCAATTTTTCCATTACTTGTGGGTTCAAAAAAATCCCCTCCTCATGCCTTCATTTTTTCCTAAAATAATATTTCTAAAACATGAAAGCATGAGGAGTAATCACTTATTTTTTGTATATTTATCTTCATTCAGCAAATGTCTTCTATAGCGAAAGTGAAACGGCAGTTATAAATGTCTTCTGTAGCGAAAGTGAAGCGACAGCAACAATTATGCCAAAGCGAAATTGTGGATGGCATCATGTAAAAATTGTGCTGCTCCTTTAGCAACGCGTGCATCGTAATAAGCTGAAAAACGTTCATCCGCTACATACATCTGTGCTATACCTGCATGTGCTTCTTTGGAATATTGTGACCACGAAAAGCTAAGCCAACGTTTATGAAGCTCTGCTACCTCCATGGCCACATCATTGTTTGTATCACCGATTGCCATCGCTTCTTTTAAACGAGCAAATAATTGCTGTTCTAGCTGCTGCATAGCCTCATACTGTTCCTCGGTCATATTCATTAGCTTCGCATTCGATGCATCAACCGTGTTGTTACCATATTTCGCACGAATTTCTTGACCATATTGCTTTTCATTTTCCTCGATTAGCTTCTCTTTGAATCCATTAAATTTCTCTTCATTTGTCATTGGTTGTTCCTCCTCAATAGATTGAATGGTTTTTTCCACTGTTTGTAATATCTTTTCCAGCTGTTCCTTGCGTTTCAGTAAAGCCATACGATGGGTTTTGAGTGCCTCTGTATGTTCAAAATCTGGCGATTGAATCATTTCCTTAATGGTTGCTAGCTTCATATCTAATGCTCTATAAAATAAAATTTGCTGGAGCATATCAACTTCAAACTGCCCGTAAAATCGATAGCCCGCCTCATTCGTTCTTGCTGGCTTCAATAATTCAATTTCATCGTAATAACGCAGTGTTCTTGTGCTAACCCCGGATAATTGAGCAAGCTCTTGAATTGTATATTCCACAATTTTCACCTCCACTAATGCTACTGTAAATGTTTACGCAACGTTAAGGTCAAGAAAAAAATCAAAAAAGTTGGCTCGTTACCATAACGTGGGGTTGATTTCCGTTCCGACTGGGCGCTTTCCTAGGGGCGTCCGATGAGCCGCTAATCCCCAAGGAGTCGCCCAGTCTCCACTCCAATCAACTTATATAAATTGCATAAGTCATTTAATTTTCATCCTTCAATACATGCGCATGAAAAAAGCAAACTAGATTTTTTATTATCACTAGTTTGCTCATTATCAATTATGCCTCGGTCCGAAATCGGCTTTGGGCCAACATGAAGTTGGTCACTCGTCGTTGCCACAGGACGTGGTGCTCTTAGACTGAGTTCCTCTATTACAGCGGGTGTTTGGACACCAGCTGTAAGAAGTTAAATGTTTGCATATTTCCCATGCCACACAACATTTCTGTAGTTTTCTACATCTGTGTCACCTTCAGTGTTAATAAACAATACTCGAGAATATGCATCTAATTGTAATGTATCCTTCAGCTCTGCATAGTGTTCATTCGTCATCAATTCATAAAAACATCCCACTGGGGCAGCTCCAGATTCTCCAGCAATAATTCGTGTGTCTGTTGCTAGTGGATTTCCAAGAATGCGCATACCTGTTGCGGCAACTTCCTCATCACAGCAAATACTCATCTTCGTATAAGCCTTTAACAGATCCCAAGCTAGTGGATTCGGCTCACCACAAGCAAGACCTGCCATAATTGTTTGCATCTCTCCACCAACCGTTACACACTGCTCAGCTCCTGCTTTAAAGCTTTCATAAAAGCAATTAGCTGCAAAAGGCTCAACTAAGACAAATGTAATCTCTTGCTCATAATATTGTTGTAAAAAAGCTACAACTGCACCTGCAAAAGATCCAACCCCAGCTTGTAAAAATACATGGGTAGGTGCTTTTTCCAACTGCTCAACGACTTCTCTTATTAGCGTTGTATAGCCTTGCATAATCCATAACGGAATTTCCTCATAGCCTTCCCACATCGTATCCTGAATAACGACCCAGTCATTTTCTATTGCTAGTTGTGAAGTATAACGAACTGTATCATCATAATTCATTGTCGTTATTTCAGCATATGCACCTTCATTTTTAATATTTTGAAGGCGCTCCTCAGCACTACCTGCTGGCATATAAATGCGTGCTTTCAAACCAAGCTCCCTAGCAGCCCAAGCTACCCCACGACCATGATTGCCGTCTGTCGTTGAAATAAATGTTAAGTCCCCTAGTTGCTCCTTTATTTCTGGTGATTTAAGCTGCTCAAACGATAGCTCATCAATATTACTACCTAACTTTTTGGCAACGTACTGTCCAATTGCATAAACACCACCCAATACTTTGAATGCATTTAAAGCAAATCGATATGATTCATCTTTTACAAAAATACTTTGTACCCCAACTAGTGATGCAAAAGCATTTAAGTTTCGTAATGGTGTGCTTTCAAATTTCTCATATGTACGTTGAAATCTACCAACACGATCTACTTGTTCCGGTGAAAAATGATCCAGAAAAGATACTACTTGTTCTACGTTCTTCTGCAACAAATATTGTTGGTTGTTAGTCCACAATAATTTTTCCATTTACATCCCCCTACTTTGTTTCTATTTTTATCTTAGCTTATAGCATCACAAAAAAATACTACACACATTTATATTACATATTTTGATAAAAAAAGAAAAATATGAATCCTATTGATGAGATTTATCGTATATATACTAGTATATTCAGTAGGAGGTATAAAATGGATAACCCTTGTAAAATAGCGATAATTGGAGGAACAGGGAAAGTAGGAAGGCATATAGCAACTCGTGCAATAGAAAACGGATATCATGTTCGGATGCTTGTTAGAAATCCGGATAAGTTACTATATAAAAACGATAAAATTGAAATAGTGAAAGGACAGGTTCAAGAGATAGAAAGCATCCGAGAACTTCTTAAAGATTGTCAAGTTGTTATTAATACATTTGGTCAACCACCTAAAGAGGAACCTATATATAGTAAAGTTACAACTACTATTTTTAATGTGATGGAAGATTTAAACATTAGTCGTTATATAGGTGTTTCCGGTGGTTCTCTAACGATTAAAGAGGACAAAAAAAGTATGATGAATCGTTTTGGAGCAAAAATGTTTGACGTTTTCTTTCCGAAAATGATGCAAGATAAAAATTCAGAGTGGGAATTTTTAACAAATAATAGACAGATCAAATGGACACTAATTAGATTACCGTTTGTAAAAGATAGCTTAACATCCAGTCAGATAAAGGAAAATCTTACTGATATGCCTGGTACAAAAATTACGAATCAAGATATAGCCACTTTTATCATTGATCATATAGATAGTACAAAGTACATGCACAAAGCACCGTTTATCGCCCAATAGTGTAATAGCAATAAAATGACATAAAAAATAGCATGCTGAGAATATATCTAGCATGCTATTTTTTTATAGTTTACCTTAAAGACAACTATTATACCTTAGGCAATTACTCCCTACTACATTCGCCACCTTTGGACATTTTGGCAATGTAAATGGAATGCGTTCATTTGGAAATATAAAAAAATACAGTAGATGTAAATTACATCTACTGTATTTCAGTATGACCCGTACGGGATTCGAACCCGTGTTACCGCCGTGAAAGGGCGGTGTCTTAACCACTTGACCAACGGGCCAATGGCGGAGAAGGAGGGATTTGAACCCTCGCGCCGGTTACCCGACCTACACCCTTAGCAGGGGCGCCTCTTCAGCCTCTTGAGTACTTCCCCAAACAATGGCTCCGAAGGCAGGACTCGAACCTGCGACAACCTGATTAACAGTCAGGTGCTACTACCAACTGAGCTACTTCGGAATAATGGTGGGCCTAAATGGACTCGAACCATCGACCTCACGCTTATCAGGCGTGCGCTCTAACCAGCTGAGCTATAGGCCCTTGAAAGCGGGTGATGAGAATCGAACTCACGACATCAGCTTGGAAGGCTGAGGTTTTACCATTAAACTACACCCGCATATGGTGGGTCAGGACGGAATCGAACCGCCGACACTTAGAGCTTCAATCTAATGCTCTACCAACTGAGCTACTGACCCATATTTTTAAAAAATGGCGGTCCCGACCGGGATCGAACCGGCGATCTCCTGCGTGACAGGCAGGCATGTTAACCGCTACACCACGGGACCATTTGGTTGCGGGGGCCGGATTTGAACCAACGACCTTCGGGTTATGAGCCCGACGAGCTACCACTGCTCCACCCCGCGTTAATAAAATATTCTTTTCGAGTTTTTCAAGCGCCATTTATAAAATAAACTGGAGGAGGTAGAGGGATTCGAACCCCCGCGCGGTGTTACCCGCCTGTCGGTTTTCAAGACCGATCCCTTCAGCCAGACTTGGGTATACCTCCGTAACAATATATAAATGGTGGACCTTGCAGGACTCGAACCTGCGACCGGACGGTTATGAGCCGTCTGCTCTAACCAACTGAGCTAAAGGTCCTTTAAGATGGCGGCAGAGGGGATCGAACCCCCGACCTTACGGGTATGAACCGTACGCTCTAGCCAGCTGAGCTACGCCGCCAGGATCTTTATACTGGTTATCTTTTATGGTGGAGCCTAGCGGGATCGAACCGCTGACCTCCTGCGTGCAAGGCAGGCGCTCTCCCAGCTGAGCTAAGGCCCCATAAAATGGTCGGAATGACAGGATTCGAACCTACGACCCCTTGGTCCCAAACCAAGTGCTCTACCAAGCTGAGCTACATTCCGATAAATATTAATTTGGCGCGCCCGACAGGAGTCGAACCCATAACCTTCTGATCCGTAGTCAGACGCTCTATCCAATTGAGCTACGGGCGCTAATTATAAAAATAAAATGGTGCCGAGGGCCGGAATCGAACCGGCACGGTAGTCACCTACCGCAGGATTTTAAGTCCTGTGCGTCTGCCAGTTCCGCCACCCCGGCACATTTGGAGCGGAAGACGAGGTTCGAACTCGCGACCCCCACCTTGGCAAGGTGGTGTTCTACCACTGAACTACTTCCGCATGTGCATAAGATTTATTTATCCTGGCAATTATGAAATTTTAAAAATGGTGCGGGTGAAGGGAGTCGAACCCCCACGCCTTGCGGCGCTAGATCCTAAGTCTAGTGCGTCTGCCAATTCCGCCACACCCGCATATTTT
>NZ_JBHJTF010000061.1:0-23073 GCF_042267565.1 Lysinibacillus sp. NPDC056232
TGTTTTCTGTGCGAAAGCGAAGCGACAGCAACAAATGTTTTCTGTGCGAAAGCGAAGCGACAGCAACAAATGTTTTCTGTGCGAAAGCGAAGCGATAGTAACAATAATATCAATTACGCCAAGGTAAAATCTAAAATTCAAGAGCGTTTCGAAGATTATTTAAATAAGATTGGCTAACGGGTAGTTCACTTCCATCCTTTAGAGTGACAATAAAATTGGAAGTAAGATCACGAGCCATTTTTTTTATGAAATGAATATTAACAATATAAGATCTATGAATGCGAATAAAAGATGAAGGTAAACGCATTTGAAGTTCTTTCAGTGTAATACTTGTTTTAAATTGTTCCCCCTCCACAAAAAACCACGTTTTTTTCTGCAGGCTTTCAATATGAGAGATTTTTTCAATTGCAACAGGATTCCATTCCTCTTCTTGCTTTCCAGTTAAAAATTGAAAGGGCTCTAATTTCCTTTCGGTAAAGGTTGAAGGCAATACTACAACAAGTGCTGCTGGCACATCTAAAATGTTTATAGGATAACCTATCCCGTAATAGGGTGTTTCAAATAAGGAATTATCTAAAACTGCGTCTGTTCGTTTCCTTGTACGTAGTACTTGCTCAGCAATGCTGCCAGATTGTACTTGTTGGCCAACTTCTAAGTTAATGTTTTGATGTCCAGAATGAAAATAAATATAGGAGTTTTCAGCGGCAATTGCAATGGATGAATTGACTGGAACCCAGTCCTTTAACATTGAAATAAACTGTTGTGAAATATCTTTTGGCAAAGAATTAAACTCATTATTCATTGTGAATATCCCCCTTGTTTGTAAACAGTTTACCAAATTCCGTCGCCAAAAAAAGCAGTTTTATCATTAAAATTTGGTATTTTATCTAAAAATAATGAAAATTCAGATGTTCTGTTATATATTAATTTACAACAAATAAACCTGTTATGGAACAGCGGATTAAAAGTTTTTTAACAGAGTATATTGTATACAAAGGGGAAGGTGGAATTTCAATATGTCAACACGTCAAGAAAAAATCCAAGCATTAGAAAAACAATGGGCTGAGAACCCTCGTTGGGCAGGTATTGAACGCGCATATTCAGCTGAAGAGGTTGTTAAGTTACAGGGCTCAGTTGTACTTGAACAAACTTTAGCAAGTAAAGGTGCGGCTCGACTTTGGAACTCTTTAAACGAAGAACCGTTCATTAATGCATTAGGTGCATTAACTGGTAATCAAGCTGTACAACAAGTGAAAGCAGGCTTAAAAGCAATCTACTTATCAGGCTGGCAAGTAGCTGCTGATGCTAACCTTTCTGGTCAAATGTACCCTGACCAATCCTTATATCCAGCAAACTCTGTACCAGCAGTAGTTAAGCGTATTAACCAAGCTTTACAACGTGCAGATCAAATCGATCATGCGGAAGGACGTGTAGATCAATTTGATTGGTTCGCTCCAATCGTGGCAGATGCTGAGGCTGGCTTCGGTGGTCCTCTAAATGTATTTGAGCTTGTAAAAGGTATGATCGAAGCAGGGGCTGCTGGTGTTCACTTAGAAGACCAATTAGCTTCCGAGAAAAAGTGTGGTCACTTAGGCGGTAAAGTTTTACTTCCAACACAAAATGCAGTTCGTAACTTAGTTGCTGCTCGTCTTGCAACAGATGTAATGGGTGTTGAGACAATTTTAATCGCTCGTACAGATGCTGATGCTGCTGATATGGTAACATCTGATATCGATCCACGTGATGCTGAGTTTATTACTGGTGAACGTACTCCGGAAGGCTTCTTCCGAACAAAACCAGGTATCAAACAAGCCATTGCTCGCGGTTTAGCTTACGCGCCATATGCAGATTTAATTTGGTGTGAAACTTCTAAACCATCTCTTGAGGAAGCTCGTGAATTTGCGGCAGCTATTCATGCTAAATTCCCTGGTAAATTGCTAGCATACAACTGCTCACCTTCTTTCAACTGGAAAGCAAATCTATCAGAAGAAGAAATCGCAGAATATCAATGCGAGTTAGGTAAACTAGGATACAAATTCCAATTCGTAACATTAGCTGGTTTCCATGCATTAAACCACTCTATGTTTGAGCTTGCGCATGATTATAAAGATAATGGTATGGCTGCATACTCTAAACTACAACAAGCTGAGTTTGCATCAGAATCAAAAGGCTACACAGCTACACGCCATCAACGTGAAGTAGGTACTGGATACTTTGATGATGTATCTCAAGTTATTTCTGGTGGTACTTCTTCTACAACAGCAATGGCTGGTTCTACAGAAACAGAACAATTCGTATAAGTTTCATAAAGTACGTGTATTCCTAAATTCATAATCATAGATTAGTCTCCTCCGCTCCTCCTAAAGCGGGGGATGACTACTTAAAATTACAAAGGTGGGGGAAATAACTGATGGAACAAGCAACAACAGGTAAGCTTAAAATTGTTGGGGAACAAAACGAGCAAACAAAAGAAGTTTTAACACCAGAAGCCCTTGAGTTTGTTCTTGCCCTGCACGAAAAATTTGATGCTCGTCGAAAAGAGCTATTAGAGGCTCGCCAAGAACGTCAAAAGCGTCTTGATGCAGGTGAGAAACTCGACTTCTTACCAGAAACAAAGCACATCCGTGAGGGAGATTGGACAATTGCACCACTTCCAGCAGATTTGCAAGACCGTCGTGTAGAAATTACAGGACCTGTTGACCGCAAAATGGTTATTAATGCTTTAAACTCTGGTGCAAAAATGTTTATGGCTTGCTTTGAGGATGCATCTGCTCCGACATGGGAAAACATGATTGGCGGCCAAGTGAATATGCGTGATGCTATTAATAAGACAATTGAATTTACACAAGCATCTAATGGTAAGACGTATAAGTTAAGCGAAAACACAGCTGTGTTATTAGTTCGTCCACGTGGCCTTCATTTACTTGAAAAGCATGTACTAGTAGATGGCGAACCGATCTCTGGTAGTTTCTTTGATTTCGGTCTGTATTTATTCCACAATGCTAAAAATGCATTGGCACAAGGTACGGGACCTTATTTCTACCTGCCGAAGCTTGAAAGCCATTTAGAGGCTCGCTTATGGAATGATGTCTTTGTGTTTGCACAAGATTATATCGGAATTCCACAAGGCACGATTAAGGCTACTGTATTAATCGAAACAATTTTAGCAGCATTTGATATGGATGAAATTTTATATGAACTACGTGAACATTCAGCTGGTCTGAATTGTGGACGCTGGGATTACATTTTCAGCTATATTAAACGTCTGCGCAATCAACCTGATGTAATTTTACCGGACCGTGGGCAAGTAACAATGACTGTACCATTCATGAAGGCATATACGTCTTTATGTATTCAAACATGTCATAAACGTAATGCACCTGCGATGGGCGGTATGGCAGCACAAATCCCTGTTAAAGGGGATGACGACGCGAATGCTGTAGCGTTTGCAAAGGTTGCAGAAGATAAATGTCGTGAGGCGACAGATGGCCATGATGGAACTTGGGTAGCGCACCCAGGTATGGTTGCAACGGCGATGGAACAGTTTGATGCGATTATGACGACACCAAACCAAATCCATAAAAAGCGTGAGGATGTAAATGTTACAGCAGAAGATCTAGTAGCTGTTCCAGAAGGTACAATTACACTTGAAGGTCTTCGTATTAACTGTAGTGTAGGCGTTCAGTACATTGCTTCTTGGCTACGAGGCAACGGAGCTGCGCCGATTAATAACCTAATGGAGGATGCTGCAACTGCAGAAATCTCTCGTACACAAGTATGGCAATGGATTCGTCATCCAAAAGGTATCTTGGATGATGGTCGTGGTATTACATTGGCCTTTGTCCTAGCAATCTTGGAGGAAGAGCTTGTGAAAATTAAAGAGGCTGTTGGGGAACAAGCCTATAACAGTGGCCGCTATGAAGAAGCTGCTGAGCTGTTTAAATCTTTAATTGAACAAGACGAATTTGCGGAATTCTTGACGCTTCCAGGTTACGAAAAATTAGCTTAACTTGCTTTGAGATACGAGTCTACTAAACGAACATATCCAAACTTTCCTAAATTGTTGTGGACTAAACTCGAATGGAGTCCACCTTATTCCACTAATGTAACGAGCGGGGTCTGTTCCCCCGTTCCTTACTGAAAAATGAACACTGTTACAAAAAGGGGTCTATTAATAAAAAGAGATTTAAATGGGGTGAAGGATGTCTTACGAGCTTAGATGGGGGCTTGTAAGGCATTTTTTTATTTTCCAAAAACATTGTAAGGGGGAGCAAACATGCGAAATAACGAAATACTATAGGTTCCTGGACCGATTAATAGGGGAAACATTAAATGAAATAGGATGTACAGTTGATATCGAACAAGCTGTTGTATGTTTGAAAGAAAAATTAGCAATAGTTACGAAATAGCTATTGTTGAAAGGAGATGTCTCGAATTAATCATGAGACATCTCCTTTTTCAATTATTTAACTACGGCGAGTACAAAACCATCATAGCCTTTATTGCCAACTGTTTGGATAGCTGTAGATTCAATTCGAGATTCTTCTTGCAATAAATCCATAAACTGTCGCACACCTTGTACCCTTTCATCTTCATTTTTTTCATCAATTACAGCACCATCACGCACTACATTATCAGCGATGATTATTGCTCCTGATTTAGCCAATTCTAATGCCCACTTCAAATAGTGTGGATTATTGGGCTTATCTGCATCAATAAAAATTAAATCGAACAATGGTCCTGCTTTTTTTCAAAATAGGCAATGTATCTAATGCCTTTCCAACTATAATTTCAACTTTATGTTCACAGCTAGCTCTTTTAATATTTTCTTTAGCTACTGAGGCATACGCGGGATCAATTTCAAGTGTGTAAACTTTACCCTCGTTAGGAAGGGCACGCGCCATCCAATCCAAATACTACTATAGCCACCAAGTGTTCCAATTTCTAAAAACTTGTGCAAAAGTTTATAGAAACTGTTAAGAACTCTTTATAATTGCAATTTCCCTTTCTTTATGCACAAAAAATGATTATTTGTTATATTATCTATATAACAATTATGGAGATGATATGAATGTTTATTCAAATAGAGCCACAATCTGATGTACCAATTTATGAACAGGTAACACGACAAATTATGGAAGGCGTTGCAAGAGGGGAAATGAAGCCAGGAGATACCCTGCCATCTGTACGTAATTTAGCGGCTGATCTGGGTGTCAATATGCACACGGTTAATAAAAGCTATCATGAGTTAGAGGAGAAAGGCATCATTACAATTAGAGCTAAATCAGGTGCTATTGTTCGTTCAACAGAGGAGCGGGCGTTAACACCTGAACAATTACAACAAATTGAAAAAAACTTAAAGCCTGTTGTGGTAGAAGGAATGGTGCTTGGCGCAACAGTTGAGCAAATTGAGCACATGATAAAAAAGGTATTTTCTGATTTGCAAATACCTGTAGAAGGGGTGTAGCACATGCTACTATTCGTTTTTTTAACCGTCTACCTCTTAACATTAGCTCTACAATTATTTGTTCCATATATAGTACGTGAGACAATCATTTTTGGTGTTACTGTACCTGAACAAAATGTAAAACATCCCGCATTACGTAATATGAAAAAGCATTATGCTCAAATCGTCGGAATATCTGGTGTCATGTTATTACTGATGATGATTGTTAGCTATTATTACTTTGCACAATCTGAGTTCATGCAAAGTATTTTACTGCTAGGATGCTTATTTACAATGCTTGCAGTCAGTATGACATTATATTGGATAAACCATCAAAAAGTTTTAAAACTTAAAAGGGAAGAGCAATGGGGCTTAAATATAAAACAAGTGCGTGCAGTTGACTTAACGGCTCGTAGTCGTGATGAAATGCTTCCGTGGCCATTTTATGTAATCCCTTTTGGTGTTACGGTGTTTCTAATTATCTTTACAGTCCGCCATTATGACCAAATACCCGATCACATTGCTGTACACTGGGGACCTAGCGGTGAAGCGGATTCTTGGAGAAGCAAAACATATTTTACTGCGGTTTCATTGCCGCTTGTTATGCTGATGATGCAATGTATGATGTGGGGAATTGTAGATTCTATAAAGCGTTCAGCAATCAAGTTGGCTGTTAATCGTAAGGAAGAATCCTTAGAAGATCAGCTAAAAAGTCGAAAGTATATGAGCTGGAGCATTATGTTATTAAGCTATGCCCTTACAATATTATTTACAGTATTACAGCTAAGCAATATCTATCCTTCAATGACTACAGGAAATAGGCTATTACCGGTATTTATTTTATTTTTATTCCTCGTTTTTGGCTCAGTCCTTGTTTACGCATGGAAAAAACGCAAGCTGAGGGTGACTTATGGAGATAATGTCGTTTCGGAAGTAATGGATGTTGATGAGGATCGCTATTGGAAGGGTGGATTAATTTATGTGAATCGTCAAGATCCCTCCGTTTTTGTCGAGAAACGCTTTGGGGTCGGTTGGACGATGAATTTTGCAAATCCACGAGGCTATATCGTAATTGGTTTGCCGTTACTTATATTGCTGTTGATTTCTTTCTTTTCGTTGTAATATAAATGAAAGTTGTTAATCAATTATGCCTTGGCATAATTGCGTCCGGAATCGGCTTTGTGCATTCACAAAGCCGATTTCGTGACACACGCTGAAAGAAGTTAAAATAGTGTTTCGGAAACAAGTTGGTTGGAGGTAAGCTTGAATGAAAATTCTCGTTGTAGATGATGATGTACATATTTTACAGCTAGTGAATATTTATCTGACAAGAGAGGGCTATCAGGTGGTACAGGCGGAAAACGGACAACAGGCCCTTAAATTACTTGTGGGAAACTTGCCTGATTTGGCAGTTGTAGATGTCATGATGCCAGGAATGGATGGTTTTACATTAACCGAGACATTGAGCCAGGACTACGATATTCCTGTACTGTTATTAACAGCAAAAGGCGAGCTTGAGGACAAGGAACGAGGATTTTTGGCAGGCTCAGACGACTATGTTGTGAAGCCTTTTGAACCTAAAGAATTGTTGTTTCGCATAGCCGCGATATTGCGTAGATTAGATAAGAAAAATCAGGTAACCATCCAAGTGGGTAGACTAGTTATTGATCGTCGAAGCTTTGAGGTTGTCATTGGGGAAGACACGCTTGTTCTGCCATTAAAGGAATTTGAACTATTGGCATTACTAGCTTCTCGCCCAAATCAGGTGTTCACACGAAGTTTTATTATGGAGCAAGTGTGGGGCTATGACTATGATGGAGATGAGCAGACTTTAAATACGCATGTGAAGCGGATTCGTGAGCGTCTGCATCGTTATGAAACAGGTGTTGAGATTACAACGGTGCGCGGTGTAGGCTATAAGCTTGAGGTTAGTGCATGATGAAAACGTTATATAGTAAATTTGTTGTCACGACAATGCTCGTTATGATTGGTAGCTTGTGTATCGGTTTTTTAGCGACAAATACTTATTATCATCAAGTTGTGAAGGAAAAAAACGATGCTAAAAATGTGAAAATTGCGCAGGATATTGCGAAATATATTGAGTCGTCAAAGCCTAACGATTTAGATAATTATTTAACAACCCTTGGGGGAATAGGGTATCAAATTTATGTAACGACTGGTGACGAAGGACATTTCTTCGGCGGTGAGTATCGTGATAAAATAGTGCCATCCAAAACGGTCAAGCAAGTTTTAAACGGAGAAATTTATCATGGTATGCGTGATTTTCCTAAAGAGACTTTTGTGACAGGCTTTTTTGCGAATGAGTTAATTAATACGATAGGTGTGCCATTTACTTATGAAGATGAGCAGTATGCATTGTTCATTAGACCTGATATTCGCTTGTTGTTTTCTGAGGTGCATACGATACTTGGTGGACTTATGCTAGCAATGACAGTACTTAGTCTATTGGCAATGCTACTTTTTGCTAAGGCATTAATTCGCCCTATTACACAACTAACAGAGGCAACGCATCAGCTTGCACATGAAAAATTCGATACGCTACTGGATATAGATCGAGCTGATGAGATTGGACAATTAGCAGATAGCTTTAATGTCATGACAGAAAAATTACAGGAAAATGATCGAATACGTAAAGAGTTTATTAGTAATGTGTCCCATGATTTTCAGTCGCCATTGTTGAATATTCAAGGCTATGTAGATTTACTAAAGAATCCCTTGCTAAGCGACAAGGAAAGGCAGGAATATACAACGATTATTGAGCTAGAAACGAAGCGTATGTCGATATTAACAAAGCAATTACTTTTACTAACGTCACTCGATCAATCTACTAGGTTGTTAAAGCGTGAACCTTATCGTTTAGATGAGCAATTAAAGGAAATCGTAAGAAAATACCGCTGGCAGCTCGAGGACGCAAATGTACAATTATCGTATCAGCTTGAACCAGTAACATACGATGGTGATGCTGGGCTATTACAAAATGTTTGGGATAACTTATTGACGAACGCCATTAAATATAATGTCGAAGGTGGAGAAATTCATATTCACGTGCAAGAATCCTCAACCTCAGTTGAAGTACTCATTGAGGACAGTGGAATAGGAATGACTGCTGAACAACTACAAAAGGTATTCGATCGTTTTTATCGAGTAGATGCGTCCAGAACAAAGCAAGGCACTGGTCTTGGACTAGCCATCGTGAAGCAAATTGCTGAGTTACATGGAGGAACGGTTCATATAGAAAGTGTTATGAATTCCGGCACAAAGGTACGTGTTCACTTACCAAAATTGTAATGAGGAGTTCATGTAAAGTTCATGTTCACGAGATAAACTGCTGACTAAGTTGAAAAAGCTTAGGAGGGGTTATCGTATGGAACAAAAATGGAGTATGCGCCTTATTCGTCTTGCTGCGATTTTTGCCTTATTGGGAACGTATCTAGGCTCACATATGTCTGGCTCAGGTAGTTATGAATATAGACCGATACATGCACATATTTTGCTCGTAGGTTGGTTAAGTATGTTTGCATGGGGGATTTTCTATCGTGTCTTTAAAGTGAAATCACAAAAATTAGTAACAGCTCATGGTTGGACTGCAATTCTCGGTGTTTTTGGCTTAACACTAGGAATGTGGTTCTACAATTTGAATCCATTTAATTTTAGCAGAACGTTTACAATGATTTTCTTTATAGTAGGTGGAACAACACTATTAATTAGCTTTGCTTTATTCATCGTTGTAACATTTATGGTGAATCAAAAAGAAGAAATGAAAAACTAATCAACATACCGTGTCACTGTCTTTAATAAGAGGTGACACGGTATTTTTTATGAAGAACAGCTTTATTCGGTTTATTACTAAAAGTTAGGGATGGCATTTTTAAAAACATATGCCATATATATATAAATTGATTGGAGTGGAGACTGGGCGACTCCTTGGGGCTCATCGAACGCCCCCAGGAAGCTTTGCTCTGTGCGAAAGCGAAGCGACAGCAACAATTGTTTTATCTGTGCGAAAGCGAAGCGACAGCAACAATTGTTTTATCTGTGCGAAAGCGTAGCGACAGCAACAACAAAGCGCCCAGTCGGAACGGAAATCAACCCCACGCTATGCTAATAGTCTTTTATTTTAAATTTTCAAGAGACTTCTTAAGCCATTTTGTTGCCTCGGTATAATCCTGTGCAACACCATGCCCTTTTTTATAAAGCATACCAAGCTGGAATTGTGCCTTTTGATGCCCTTGATTGGCAGCCAGTCGATACAGTTGGGCTGCTTTCGCAAAATCCTTCGGTACCCCTTGTCCATGACTGTGCATTTGAGCTAATTGATACTGTGCTTTGGCGTGACCCTTAGCGGCAGCTTGTTCAATCCATTTTGCTGCCTCTGTATAATCCTGTTTGACACCTTTTCCTTTATCAAATAAATTACCAAGCTGATATTGAGCACTTGAATGCCCTTGGATGGCTGCTAGTCGATAGCAGCGTCGTGCCTCTTCTAAGTCCTGCTCAATCCCCAATCCGTGCTCATATAATAACCCTAATTGATATTCAGCCTGAATATGGGACTGATCCGTAGCGGCTCTCCACCATTTTACTGCTTCATGATAATTCAAGTCAGCTTCATATAATAATCCGAGCTCGTACTGAGCGTCAGCATAACCCTTTTCAGCGGCCGCTTTGAAGTAAGGGAGTGCTTTCTCTGGTTGTTGAAGTTGATATACATAAATACGTCCAAGCTCAAATCCTGCACTTATATGTCCAGTGTTAGTGGCTAATTGTAACCATTTTTCAGCTAAAGGTATATCGTTTTCTTTGACATAGAGTACACCGAGACAGTATTGAGCGTTTAAGTGTCCTTTATGTGCTGCGAGCTTAAACCATTTTATAGCCTCTATACGATCCTGAGGAATACCTTGGCCAGTGTTATATAACATTGCCAATTGAAATTCTGCATTTGTATGGTCTTGAAGTGCAGCTAAATGGAACCATTGCGCAGCCTCTTCAAAGTTTTGTGAGATGCCACGACCTTTAAGGTACATATAGCCAAGATTATACTGAGAACTTGCATCACCAGCTAATGCGGCCATTTCAAAATAGGCTATAGCTTCCTCATAGCTTTGCTCGACGCCAGTTCCGTTGTGATAAAGGAATCCAAGGTTATTTTGAGCACTTGTATTCCCTTGATTGGCTGCTAGCATGTACCATTTTGCTGCCTCCTCAAAGTTTTGTGGCATACCAAGTCCTTGGTTGTATAGAACTCCCAGATTGTACTGTGCATCTGCGTTTTCTAAATCCGCAGCAGCTTTATAATAGCGAGTGGCTTGTGCATAGTCTTGTACAACACCATGACCTAAATGATAGAGCACGCCTAAGCTATAAAGTGCATTTGCATCATTTTGAGCAGCGGCGCGTTCATACCACATTTTTGCAACTGCATAATCTTTCTTAACACCACGGCCTTGATTATAAAGAGCACCTAAATTATATTGAGCACTTGCATTCCCTTGTTTTGCTGCAAGCTCAAACCAGTTTGCGGCACTCTTATAGGCCTCGGTTGATTGGTTATCTTGAAGAAGCATATTTATATCAAAAACTGACGTTATATCTTCAAAACTAGGGGCTACACGAATCATTTTTGCCTTTAAGCTACGGTCATAGTGTTTAATAAACCATTCTACAATATCACTTATATAATCAAGAACAATTTTTGCGACCTTTGCTTCCACAATTTCACTACTATTACTAGATGCCATTTTGTTTACAAGATTCATTAGTAAATAAATGCGTCGAGGATGAATTTTTGCAACAAAGCTACGATTATTGAGTAATGATCGAATGTTTTTTAGCTTTGGTTCTGAATGCATTTCTAGTTTATAAAGCTCATATAAAATTTCCTCCAGTACAAGGAGTGATTTTTGTAGAGATAGAGCTGGCTTTGACATGGCAAGCGAGCTAGCATCCTGTAAATTTTTAGCCAATTTAATGAAGGATAATGCTTTTAATTTCTTACATTGATCTTGGAGAATTTCATATTGTATGACGATAGAACTCACCTCTTTCATAAAAATGGCTCATAACCATAACGTGGGGTTGATTTCCGTTCCGACTGGGCTCTTTGTTGTTGCTGTCGCTACGCTTTCGCACAGATAAAACAATTGTTGTTGACGCTACGCTTTCGCACAGAGCAAAGTTTCATGGGGGCGTCCGATGAACCGCTTCACTTGCGTCCTCTATTGCTGATCCCCAAGGAGTCGCTCAGTCTCCACGCCAACAATTAACTTATATATGGCATATGTTTTGACCAATGCCATTCCTAACTTTTAGTGATGAATCATAAAAGTTCCTTTTTTCATATATCGGGAAAATACCGTTATTGTTGAATTGTCCTCGTTACGTGATACTATGTGGTATAAGGAGATTTGTAGAAATTCGAAGTAGCAATTACTAAAAGTGTATCTGCCAAAGTTTCATGTTATCCGGGGGATAGAAATGATGAAAAATATAGCAGCAATAATACCAGCCTATAATCCACAACAGTCACTTATAACCTATGTCCATCAATTATTAGCCACCACCATTAGCCAAATTATTATTGTCAATGATGGCAGCGATCAAAAATATGCAAGTGTATTTGATGAGTTAAACAAAATTGATTGCTGTCGAGTACTAGAGCATGACCACAATATTGGTAAGGGAGGCGCGCTAAAAACAGCCTTTGCCTATGTAAGGTCGCAAAGAAGCGTGTTTCAAGGTGTCATTACAGTTGGTGCTCATGGCCAACATACTTTACAAGATGTAAAGCTCGTTTTAACGATGACAAAGGTATTTTCTGAAGGAATTGTGTTAGGGGTACGTAACTTTCATTCTACGGACAGCACGTTTTTATCATATTGGGGTAATCGTACAACAAGTTTGTTTTTTGAAATCCTTTATCATAGAAAATTAGTGGATACACAAACAGGTTTACGGTTTATTTCTATAAAGGAACTGCCGTGGCTGATGAAAGTAAAAGGTGAACGATATGACTACGACACAAATATGCTAGTCGCTGCACTTAAAAGAAAGTGTCCAATTTTTGAGGTAGAGATAGGTCAGTTACGAATAAAGAAAAATACAGTGATACAGTATGATGAAATAACAAATGCACGGTCAATTATTGCTAAAATGCTTATGAATTATTTAAAACCAAGGAAAAAATAGCTACAGATTTAACTTCGTGTTGGCCCAAAGCCGATTCCGGACGCAAATATGCCGAGGCATATTTGATTTTTATATTAGGATAAAGAATAATAATTACTCAAGAACGTAGCGAGTATAGAAAGAAGGAGCAATGATGATGGAATATTCAGATCAAGTGAAAAATCGTGTAAAACGCATGGAAGGCCAGCTACGTGGAATTTTAAAAATGATGGAAGAAGAAAAGGACTGTAAGGCAGTCATTACTCAATTATCGGCTGTACGTTCAGCAGTAGATCGCACAGTTGGTGTCATTGTTAGTACGAATCTTTTAGAATGTGTACAAAATGCTGAAGGTGATGGCGAGAAAATGAATGAAGTTATTCAAGAGGCAGTTAATTTAGTAGTAAAAAGTCGTTAACATAAAGAGAAGCCCGCTCGATAGAAAAGGGCTTAGAAAACTCACTAAAAACAGGTGAGTTTTTATTTTTGTACAAAAATATAGTTGAATTCGATCCTTATTTTTTATTTAAAGGAGTTTATACCTATGTGATATTTATTGATTGTATAGTTAAAAGTCATAGTTAGTGAACTTGTCCGATAGATTGGTAGTTACTTTCTCTGTTATTCTAATTACAAGAATATAACAAATGGGAAGGTGATTTATTGTGAAGAAATGGTTGATAGGTGGAGCAGCATTACTGATGTTAAGTCCAACAGCAGCCTATGCTCAAAATGCAGATGCTCGTTCAGTAAATACTTCCCCAGGGATTGCTTATCATGTAGTAGCTAATACTAAAGTAACAACTTGGGATCAATTCACAACAGAAATCGTAAAGCAATTAAATAATTTCGCTCCCGAAATTAAAATTACATATAGTGGACCAATGACAGATTTCAAAAAGAAATTTATGGAGTCCTTTGAAAAAGCACAGGAACAAGCAGTCTATGCGGGTGGTCATATGGAAAGTACCACTATTTCTGCAGACTCAACAGGCAATGTGACATTTAAAGTGAAGTATTTGACAAACCAAACACAAGAAGCAGCAGTGCAAAAAAAGGTTGATCAACTATTAAAAACGCTTATTAAGCCTTCAATGACAGAATTCGAAAAAGTAAAAGCGGTTAATGATTATATCGTGTCAAATACTACATATGGTACTAAAACAAAGGCTAGTCCCCATAGTGCTTATGCATTGTTAATGGAAGGACAAGCTGTATGTCAGGGTTACGCGTTAACAACATATAAATTATTGGAACAAGCTGGATTCGACGTAAAGTATGTTGTTGGTACTGTTAATGGTAACGAGGCACATGCATGGAATTTAGTGAAGGTTGATGGTCAATGGTATCATTTAGATACAACATGGAATGATCCAATACCAAATCGTTACGGCGCTTCTTCGTACGATTATTTCTTAGTAACGGATGCGCAGCTAAAGAAAGATCATAAATGGATAGCATCAAATTATCCGGCTGCAACAAGTACAAAATATAACTATATGCAAAATGTTCATTTTGCATATCAGGTTAAAAATACACTGTATTTTAGTAATACAGCAGATAAAGATAAATTGTATAAACTTGATTTAGCAAGTGGTAAGAAAACAAAGGTTATAGATAAACGTGCCTTGTATATTACAGGAGCAGATAACTTTTTATATTTCAGCGATTACAGTAACGGTGGTTACTTAACAAAATTAAATCTTAATACATTAAAAACTGAGGTGCTCGTAAAGCAAGCAGTTACTAATTTAAGAGTTAATGATAATTATTTAGTTTATAGTATTAATGGCAAAGAACAGAAGCTTAAAATAAAATAAGCTACAAATATTCTTACCTATTGATAAAATGAAAGCACAAAAGGACTTCCAATGAGTTCTTTGTGCTTTTTTTGTATATAATGAATACAGGAAAACGGTTGGAGGTGAGGATTTTGTGGAAAAAGTTAGCCATTATTGTAATGATCATTATTTTTATTGACCCCATTTATACGGCTGGTAAGGCAGTTGTACAACAAGTGATAACTTGGGCAAATAATGATGAGATAGAAACGATGCTTCTTTCAACAAAGGAAAAAATCATAGACGTTACTGCTAAACTTTCTGAGAGTACCTCCATTGAAACGGCCACACCTATAGAAGAAAAACCAGAAGAAGGAGTAGCCGTTACAGCTCCTGCAGTCAAAAAACCTGAAGCAAAGTTAGTTGTAACAAACGCAAAGGAAATGGCTGATGCGATGTATGCGTACTACAGTAGTTTTTCACCTACGTTTGAGATTCAATATAAAGGCAATACACAACGAATTGAACAGTTAGTAGAAGAAGCCTATGAAAATGCTATTAAACGAGATGATTATGTATACGGACATATTAGTAAACACTCAATTCGTTTTGAATATGGAGGAAGAACGGCCAAAATCTTTGGGGAGCAAAGCTATTTAATGACACCAGAGCAGTCGGCATTTGTTGAAATGAATGTTCAAGAGGTTGTAGCCTCTATCCATAAAAAATCATTAAGTGATGTAGAGAAGGTTAGGGCTGTCAATGATTATATCGTTGCCAATACCGCCTATACGGATCAAACAAAATCAAGTCCACATAGTGCTTATACAGTGCTTGCGGAACATGGTGGTGTTTGTCAGGGCTATGCATTGCTGGCTCATTCGATGTTACAAAAGCTAGGTATAGAAACAAAATATATAGTAGGCTATGTCGGACAGGAAGGGCATGCATGGAATTTAGTAAAGCTGGATGGTCAATGGTACCACCTCGATACTACATGGAATGATCCGGTACCTGATCGTAAAGGAGCGGTACGCTATCAATATTTTTTAGTAGATGATCGAACGATGGCCAAAGACCATACGTGGATTGTAGAAGACTACCCGAAAGCCATGAGTACAATGTATAACTACTTTCACAATGTAGATTTCGCTGCACAGGTAGGGCAAGAAATATTTTATAGTAATGTTTCTGATGATAATAAATTGTATGTCCTTGATTTAAAAACAGGTAAATCGAAACGCGTCTCTAATTCGCGTGCACAGTACCTCGTTTATGCAGATGGCTGGCTATATTTTAGTAATTATTCACACGGAGCGTATTTAACGAAGATTCGTCCGGATGGAAGCGGAGAACAAATGTTAAATAAGGAAGAAACGAAAGATTTATTTGTGAAGGACAGCTATTTATATTTCACGACAAATGAACTAAAGAAAATGTCACTTTAACGTATCAACGAAAATGATATGAGTGACATGCCGGAAGGTACATTTTAGGTGTAGTGGTTGATTGGAGTGGAGACTGGACGCCCCCAAGAAAGCGCCCAGTCGGAACGGAAATCAACCCCTCGTTTTGCAGAAGAGTAGTACTTTGTTTAAATACACACCTTAATTCCATTGACATAATAGTTTTCAACAACATGAAAGGCCTATGACATTACAAACTGTCATAGGCCCTTTTTGTTCGCTCTATAAGATAATGGATAGGTTGATGCTGACATAGAGAAACTTCAATTTGCGGATACATCGATTTCATTTCCTGTGAAAAAGTTTTAAAAATTAATGGATTATGCTTAATAGCACCACCATTACAATAAAGGCTAAATGCTTCGCCCTGATAATCAACTTTTTTCAACACGGCGCATGCAAGGAGTACTAATTCATGGGCAGCACGCATGGATATTTGAATGGCGCATGAATCCTTTTTGGCCACGGCCTCTGCTAAAAATGCCCCCATTTTTGCAAGCTGTGCGTTCGTGTAGGATGGATGGAACAGCCATGAAGCTAGCTCTGTAACATCTTGGATCCTTAAATAATCATAGACATCATTTTTTAATAAGGTCGGCTCACCACGCCCATCTTCCATGCGGAAAATGGCGCGTATAACCTCTTGCCCTAACCAATAGCCACTGCCTTCATCTCCCGCGCGATGCCCCCAGCCACCTGCACGTACTATTTGTGTACCATCAAATGCGTACGCAATGGCTCCTGTTCCAGCAATGAGTAATGCGCCTGCCTGTCCAGCAGTAACACCAAGTAAAGTGGCTTGTGCATCATTTTCTATAATAAGCGTATCTATCTTTAGTTGTAATGCTGATACTGCGCTATGAACGATCGCTGATACGACTTCATGATCTTTGGGAGAATCAATCCCAGCCATTGCAAAGGTAGCGACAGCAATAGTGGAGTCAGCTTGCTTTTGCAAAAAGTCCTGCACATTTGCTAATAATGCTTGCAATATTTCTGTAGCAGATGCAGCACCAATTGCTTGATAATTTGAGCCACTTGTTGATGTTGTATAGTTTATTTCACCAGACTCGGCATGTACGAGCGCACATGCCGTTTTTGTAGCACCACCGTCAACAATAAGTAGCCATCCCATCATTGATTCCATTCCTCTATAAATACTGTTAATAGTTTTTCAGCCTCAACAATCATAGACTCCTTCAAACGAATCCACTCATAAAGGTTTTGAGAATTTGCCTTGGAGCGTTCAAGAGATGCTTTCATCGTTACGGGCGCAGGACCACCAAGTAATGTACGTACACCAACGAAAGTCTCTGGTTTTAATGTGTTATAAAAATCTTCCTCAGAAATTTTTAATGGGTCACCAGTAATTAATTTGGATTGTGTATTGGCAAGACCCCATGTAAGACTTGCTAGAGATTCCTCACCGTGAGAGAGCAATACTTTAATACATTTACTAACAATACTATGTGCCTGCCGGAATGAAATCCCTTCAGAGCGCACTAACGTATCGGCAAGCTCTGTGACATTGGCAAAGCTATTTTTTGCTCGATTTCTTAGTTTTTTCTTGTTTACATCCATCGTGACAACTAGCGAACCAAATAGTTTGTAAATACCAATTAAACGGTCGATGGCGCGCCATAAATATGGTTGCATATCATCCTCAGTGTCTACGATATCTCCAAAAGGTGTATTATGTACCATCTGTAATACTGTACTAGCGTCACCAACAACCGCTGATAGCAATGAACGTGTATGCTCTATTGAAACAGGATTGCGCTTTTGTGGCATGATCGAGCTAACTTGTACGTACGGGCTCGCCAACGTAAATGCATTAAATTCTTGTGTAGCCCATAGTAGAAAATCTTGGGATGTACGGCCGAGATTAAGAGCCGCAAGCTGAACGATACTCGCTGCTTCTGCGATATAATCTGCACCGGCAACAGCATCCCACGCATTTTCGATAATATCATCGAATGCCAATAACTCACGCATACGCTTTCGATTAATATTGAAGCCTGTAGTCGTTAAGGCCGCTGCGCCCATACTACTGCGATTCACCGTTTTATAGACATGCTGTAAACGTTCAAAATCCCGTTCAAGTTGATCGATGACAGCCTTCAAATAATGTGCAAAGGTTGTTGGCTGTGCCTGCTGCGTATGTGTATAGCCAATCATAATCGTATCAACGTGCTCCTCAGCGGCTGCGATTAAATCATCCCGTAATGTCAGTAATTCTTGCATAAGCAACAACAATTTTTTCCTTAAAGTCATTCGATAGATGGCAATGCCCATATCATTACGACTTCTACCAATGTGAAGATTTCCTGCAACATCGCCAGCAAGCTCTATTAATTTATTTTCGATGCGGAAAAACAAATCCTCATATCGCGGGCTGTAATCCTCTATACGAAAATAGTTCAAGTCTAGTTTTTTTAGAGCAATACCAATCTCTTTAGCTTCTTCTTTTTTTACTAATCCCTGTTCTTCTAACATTTTTAAGTGTGCAATATTGATTTGTAGCATAAATGTTAAAAAGTTTTTCTTGGCTTCATCATAAGCCGGCTGTAAGACAATTTCACGATAAATATTAGAAGGGAAGATCATCCCATCTTCTTGCTGGGTTTTGTTGCGGAAATCTTCAAACATATGAATTGCCTCCTATTAGATTAGCAGTTATATGGCCGAACCAGCACTGCCTTTAGATAACTTCTCAGAAATAATAAGCACAATTAAGATTAAACAAATTTGTAAGACACCATATGCACAAGCAGTTCCAAATTTAAATGAATATAGTTTTTGGAATATCGCCACTGATAATGGGATTGTCGACGTACTGTAAATAAGAATAGACGCTACGAATTCGCCAAAGCTTTGAACAAGTGCAAGTAACGTACCTGCCAAAATGCCCGTAAAGGTAAGTGGCAGTACAATACGTCTAAATGAATACCACCATGTTGCACCTAAACTCCGTGATGCTTCTTCGATAGATTGATCTAATTGAACAAGTGATGCCGATGTCGATCGGAAAACAAGAGGTAAATGCCTAATAAAATAAGCTAACGGCAAGATCCAGAACGTCCCGACAAGAACTTGATTAAAGGCGAATATATTTTCTGTACTAAAGGCTGCGATCAAATTGACAGCTACAACCGTTCCCGGCAATGCCCAAGGAACCATGATTAAAATATCGAGTAATGTTTTACCTTTAAAATTTAGCCGAACCATAGCATAGGCTGCTGCAACACCGAAAAGGATGTTGCCGAGTGTTGCAACGATTCCCATTTGAATGGAGTTCCAAATTGGTCGCCACGTCCGTTCATCTGTAAAAAGTGCTTGATAATGATCCAGTGTATAGTCGGTTGGGAGAATTTGTGTTTTCCATGCACCATCAACGGAAAATGAAATTAATATCAGCACTAAAATCGGCAAAATTAAAATTAATGTGCCTATGAAAGACGCAATAGTCGCCATCATTTTCATGCTTTTGGAAGACACTTCAGATCGATGCACACTAATACCTTTACTGAGGTTCTGATAATTTCGACGGTTTTGATACCAGCGCATCACAATTAAAAAGGTAATGGACACAAAGGATAAAATCATAGATTGTGTCGCTGCCATATCTAAATTCCCATTCGTACGTGATAAATAGATTTGCATGGTCATTGTGCGTTCGACACCGAACATTAAAGGTGCAGTGTAAGATGCCATAGATATCATAAAGACGAGTAAGGATGAGGCAACAATCGAAGGTGTTAACATGGGCAAAATAACCTTTGTCCATACCCGAATACGTCCGGCACCTAAACTAGTAGCGGCTTCTTCTAAAGCTGGATCAAGACCTTTTATAGCTGCTGAGGCGGTTAAGTAGAAGTAAGTGTACATAGTGAATGTATGTACTACGATAACCCCCCAGATGCCTTTTAATGAAAAGGGTACTTGCTCTAAGCCGAATAGGTGTTGAAATGCACGTGGGAAAATCCCACTCTCTCCATACAAAAATGTAAAGGACAGTACACCTACTAGTGGCGGAAGAGCCATGGGTATCAATACTAAAACAGAGAGTATCCGTCTGCCTGGGAAATTATAGCGTTCCAGTAGAAATGCCATGGTTACACCGACGATTGCACAGCAAATAACACTGATAACGGATATATATATACTGGTCCACAATGCCTCTAAATTTGCTGGGCTAGCTATATTAAAAAAGTTTTTATAAGTAGATAGCGCGTCAGCACCAGAAAAGCTTTCTTTAAAAGTTTGATAGAACGGGTATACTACATAGGCAAACAACACTAAAAATAAAGGTGCAATTAAAATATAGACAAACCAATTCGAGCTAGTTAGACGTGTCCATGCATTTCCTTCTGAAGGATTGTGGTGTGTTTTTTCCATGCTAGTACCCTCCTATTCTCCTAAAAAATACAGTGAATCTTGGGCTATAGTTAGAGTGATTTCTTCACCAATTTTTTTGAATTGACCATTCATATTAATAATCATTACTTTAAGTGAAAAATCTAGACATTCCACAATGTAGTTCACACTAATTCCTGTAAATTCAACAAAAGTGATTTTACCCGTTATTGTGTTTTCACCAGTACCTTGATGAATAGATTCAGGACGAATAGAAATAAACACTTTGTCTCCAATCATATGCGTTAAAGTGGGGGAGCTTTGTTGCTTTCGCCCAGTGAGAACAAGTCCATTCGCTGTTTTTACGTGTATATCGTTATCGTTAACAGCATCGATTGTCCCCTCGATTAAGTTTGTCTCACCAATAAAATCTGCTACGAAGCGGTTTGAAGGTCGATTATAAATCTCTTGTGGAGTACCAATTTGTCTGACGTTCCCATTTTCCATGACCATTATCCGATCTGACATGGACATCGCTTCCATTTGATCATGCGTAACATAGATGGTTGTAACACCGAGCTCGGATTGAATACGTTTTATTTCAACGCGGGTTTCTTCGCGTAGTTTAGCATCTAAATTTGACAATGGCTCGTCTAATAATAAAATATCAGGCTCTATGACAAGCGCCCTTGCCAATGCAACCCGTTGCTGCTGCCCGCCAGATAATTCATTAATTTTCCGATTCCCATATTGCGATAAATGGACAAGCCCTCTAATACGGTCAACCTTTTGCTTAATCTCCGCCTTCGAGAATTTCCGTACTTGTAATCCAAAGGCGATATTTTCGTTCACCGTCATATGTGGAAAGAGGGCATAATTTTGAAACACCATACCGATGTTCCGTTTATTAGGTTGAAGCCTTGTCACATCAAAATCATCAAAAAGAATTTTCCCCTCCGTCGGGTAATAAAATCCGGCTATCATCCTTAGTGTTGTCGTTTTTCCACAACCACTTGGACCGAGGAAAGTGAAAAATTCACCAGCTTTAATATGAAGATCTAAATCTTTTACGCCGTGAATTTGACCGAATTTCTTAGAGACATTTTCTATTTTGACACTTTTCAACTGAAATGCTCCTTTCTCGTTAGAAAATTAGTTGCATTAAGCCTCGAGCAAAAATATACTCGAGGCTTAAAAACATGAACAATATTCGTAGATGTTTTATGAGTTACCACTCTTTAATAATCGATCACTTTTTTCCGCGCCCTTTAATATTGTTATCCCAATGCTCCATCCATTCAGCTTCTTTTTCAGTCATGAGCTGCCAATCTATATCAAACGTTTTTAAATCTAATTCTTTATACCACTCAGGCATTGCTGCTTTATCGATATCTGAGCGAGTAGGAATTTGATAGTAATCTTTTGCTAGTTGAGTGACCATTCCTTTTTCAAATAAGAATTCTACGAAGAGCTTTGCATTTTCTAAGTTTTTGGCATTGTTGACAACAGCAACGCCATCAACTAAAATCGGTGCACCACTTTTCGGATAAATGTAATCGAACGGATAATCAGTCGTATATTTCTTTAATAAAATATCTTGTAAATTCCATAAAGAAACGCTGCCTTCTTGTCGTGTCATCTTTAAATAAAGTGCATTTGGATCTTGTGTATATTCCTTCGTGTTGGCATCTAATTTTAATAACCAATCGTAGCCTTTTTCAGGTGAATCTGCGCCTTGACGTAAAATCATAGATGAGTAAATAGTACGCATCGTCCCAGATGCTAATACACCTCGAATTAAAATTTTATCTTTCCACTTTGGATCTAATAAATCATCCCAATCCTGTGGGCCCGTTTCTTTCTTTAATACATCACTGTTAATCATAATGACTTCTGGTAGTAACATTTCACCAAACCAACGACCATCTGCATCTCTATAAGCCGCATCAATGGAGTCGTTAAAGCTAGGCTTCCAAGCTTGAAGTAAATCTTCATTGGCGCCGACAGTTAGTGCAGATTGCGTACCGCCCCACCAAAAATCAGCCTGAGGATTTGCTTTTTCACCACGTAGGCGTTCTAAAATTTGCTGTGCGCCCATCGTTAAAAATTCCACTTCAATGTCCGGATACTTTTCATTAAACTGATCGATTACCTTTTGCACCATCTCTTCATCGCGCCCTGTATAAATAACAAGCTTTCCAGATGGCTTAGCTGCTACATCGGTCTTTTCAGAACTGGACGTTTTGTCGCTATCTTTTGTAGCAGCCTTGTCACTACTACAAGCAGCTAAGACAATGACCATCAGCACAAGCAAAAAACCGAAGACACGTTTTTTCTGCATAATCTTCCCCCTCCTAATAGTGAAAAACTTACATACTATCAGTATAATCTTGAAACCTGGCATTAATGTTAGAATAATTAAAAAATTATAATTAGATTCATCATAGCTAAGTAAATACTAGATAGCAATGGTGCTTAACTTCTTTCAGCGGTTGCCCAAACACCCGCTGAAAGAAGTTAAAGCCTCCGGCGGATGTCACGGAATCGGAAAGGAGTTCTTTGTGCAGGCACAAAGCCGATTCCGGACGCACTTATACCGGGGTATAAGTGATCTAGAGTCGAAAACCCTTTAAAGTAGCGAGATTTAAAGCATTTCAGAGTAGATTATCAGAATATGTTCAAAAGTTAACAAAAGTTGATTTTGGTGATTATGAAATGAATGCTACGTTTTAAACAAGGACATCTATAAAATTAAATTTATGTATTTCTAATTTTGAGTAAAGGGTTTTAAGGGGTTTAGTTAAATCTAGATATTCACGTAAAACCGGTGTTAAGG